>JANOCZ010000190.1:0-2428 GCA_031412455.1 Hyphomicrobium sp.
CACCGACGCGATTACGCTGTACGCTGCGGGCCTCGCTTCGTCCGGCGCGGCCTTTACTTATCTCCACGGCCAAGTCTCAACTCAGGCCAACGATATTCTCACCAACACCGCCGGCGTCGCTCAGAACGCGGCGAACATCTCGACGCTGCAAAGCGGCCTGCTGGCGACTGACGTCAACGTCGGCTTGCTCGGCAATCAGGTCACAGCGAACACCGACGCGATTACGCTCAACACTGCAGGCCTCGCTTCGACTGGCGCGGCCGTTACAAATCTGCGAGGCCAAGTCACAACGCAGGCCAACGACATTCTGACCAACACCGCCGGTGTCGCTCAGAACGCGGCGAACATCTCGACGCTGCAAAGCGGCCTGCTCGCGACTGACGCCAACGTCAACCTGCTCGGCAATCAGGTCACGGCGAATACCGACGCGATTACGCTCAACGCTGCGGGCCTCGCTACGACCGGCGCGGCCGTGTCCAATCTGCAAGGTCAAGTGGCAACGCAGGCGAACGCCATCAATTCGAACACTGCCGGCATCACATCGCTGCAAACAGGATTGCAAACGACAGACGGCAATCTTGTGGGGCTTGGCACGCAAGTCAACGCCAACACGGCTTCGCTAAATGTCCAAGGCGCGGCCATTGTCGATCAATCTGCAAGGGTCACCATTCTTGAAGTGCGCGTCGATGGACACACCGGCGACATCACGAGCATCAATGACAAGATCACGCAACTCGAAGGCGCAACAGAAGCCGTTGCAACGAACTCTACGGCCGGCATGGTCGTCAAAAAGGCTTTTGCAACCGGCACGCAATCCGCAGCGCTCGGCCAGAACTCGACCGCCTCCGGCACCAACTCGACGGCGGTCGGTGACGGCGCAAACGCATCTGGCCTCAATGCCTCGGCGTTTGGTCAGGGCGCACAGGCGACCGCAACCAATGCTCTGGCCGTTGGCCAGAATGCGCAGGCAACAGGCGCTAATGCCATCGCGATCGGCGCAGGCGCCCGTGCGACCGGCTCGGTCGCCGTCGGCAACAACGCGTTCGCCAGCAACGGCGGCACGGCCGTTGGCGATGAAGCAACAGCGTCAGGCTCACGCTCAGGCGCTTTCGGTTACGGCGCAACGTCCACACACGAGAATTCCTCGGCGATTGGCACGGGCGCACAAACGACGCGCGCCAATCAGATGTCGATGGGAACGCAAACGACGACGTACACCATGAGCGGTCTGACGTCCGATACCAGCCGCGCTCAGCAATCTGGGCCGACATATCTTGTGACGACTGACGAAGCCGGAAATCTCGCTACCAGCAGCTTCTCGATTGCCAACACCGAGCGCCGGCTGGATGCCCACTCTGACGGCATCGCGATCGCGATGGCCATGGGCGGTGCCTTCTTGCCGAACGATAAGAATTTCGCCGTCTCGTTTAACGGCGCGTATTTCGATGGCCGCGAAGCTCTGGCCGCAAGTTTCGTCGCTCGCCTCAACGAGGGCTGGTACGTATCGGGCAGCGCGGGTTCGGGCCTCGACCAAAACAAATGGGGCGGGCGCGTTGGCGTCAGCTACGCGTGGTGATGCACATGACGACGACGACGCGAGCGGTCCGGCAGCGGACATCGAGCTATAAAAGCAAGCTTCTGTACACCGCCATCCTCGGCGTAATCTCGTGCGCGTCATTCGCCGCCATGGAGTATGCGGAGGGAGATTTTTTCCATCTCCGCGCACTCGCTGCAGGAACGGCACCGCCGACGCCGTCAACCAGCGCTGCAACGCCGCCGACAGCGGTGAAGCAACCGCAACTGGCGCAACGGCAGGCCCAATACATCGCCCGAACGACGCTGAAATCGCTTGCGGACGCCGCTCGCACTGGCAATTTTACGGTCTTCCGCGACCTAACCGGACCCTCGATGCAGGCCCGGTTTTCATCCGCCGAGCTGCATCAACACTTCGCAAATCTGGCTCAAAATCCAGCCGCGTTCGCGGCAATCAGCTTAACTGATCCGGTTCTGGTCGCAGCGCGCGGCATAGCCGGCACAACGTCCATGCGTGTCGAAGGCTACTTCCCATCACAGCCGTCGCCGCTAGCCTTCGCCATGATTGTCGAACAGCACGGTGGCCGGTGGCTGGTTGCCGACTACGCGGTCGGCATGACGGCCATTGCGAGCGCGGCGACGTCCAGCCTCGCTACAACAGGCAGCGTGCGATGAAGCAAGTCTTGCGGAACGAGCTCATGCATACATCTCTGAAGTTTGGCGCGCTTTTCATCCTGACGCTGTGCCCGTCGCTCGGTCACGCCGCATCGAAAACGCCTCAGCCGACGCCCGTTGCTGCCCTGGCGGCCGCACCCATCGACGGCGTCACGGCGATCAATCTCGTCCGCTCAACGCTGATGAGCCTTCACGATGCGAATATCTCGGGCAACTACAC
>JANOCZ010000191.1:0-1715 GCA_031412455.1 Hyphomicrobium sp.
CACGTCGAACGTCTGAGCGTTCTTGCCGTCACTTAGCCTTTGATTTTTTGCATTGGGCCGATATTGTTGCAGAACTGGCTTGAGGGGACGGGCGAACCGTGATTCCGTGGGCTTGAGGCAGCCATCGACGGAGCGTTTCGATGATGGGTCGGAGCAAGTCTGAGCAGGGCCAGCTGTTCTATGCGTTCGATCTTGAGGCCGTTGTACCGGATGACCATCAGGTCCGGCGGATCGCCGCGGTTCTCGATCTCTCTTGGCTGCGCAACGAACTTGCGCCTCACTATTCACACACCGGCCGGCCTTCGATCGATCCGGAGCTGATGATCCGGATGCTCATCCTCGGCTATGTGTTCGCAATTCGCTCGGAGCGCGCGCTCTGCCGCGAGGTGCAGCTGAACCTTGCCTACCGCTGGTTCTGCGGTCTCGGCATCGAGAACAAAATTCCCGATCATTCCGCTTTCACGCGTGCCCGCAACGAGCGCTTCCGTGCGCACGACATTTTCCGCCGGGTGTTCGAGCGCGTCGTCGCCTCCTGCATCAATGCAGGCCTCGTCGGTGGCAAGGGCTTTGCCGTCGATGCGAGCCTGATCGCGGCCGACGCCAACAAGTGTGGATCGACACCCGGCGACGAGTGGAGCCATGACATCGATCCGGCGACCGTCGAGCGCGCCGTGCAGGACTATCTCGCCAACCTCGACGATCCCGCCTGGGGTGCCGCGAGCGATGTGATCCCGAAGTTCGTCGCGCCCGCCGATCCGGCCGCACAATGGACGGGCGCGCTCAGAAGCGCCGCCTTCTTCGCTTACGCCGACAACTATCTCATCGATGTGAAGTTCGGCATCATCATGGATGTCGAGGCCTCGCGGGCAATTCGACAAGCCGAAGTTGGCGCGTCGCAGACGATGATCGAGCGCACGGAGACAACCTTCGGCATCAAACCCGATTGGCTCGTTGCCGATACCGCTTACGGTTCGGCACCCAATCTGCATTTTCTGGTCGACAAGAAGGGGATCGAGCCACATGTCCCAGTAATCGAGAAATCACAGCGTGACGACGGCTCCTTCAGCCGCAGCGATTTTACCTATGACGCCGATCTCGACATTTACATCTGTCCCAACGGCAAAGTTCTGCGGACAAACGGGCGGCTGCGAGATGATGGCATGTACGCCTACTACTCGAGGGTCTCCGATTGCAAGAACTGCCCCTTCAAACTGCGATGCTGCGCGAAGACGCCGGAGCGGAAGATCACGCGGCATCAGTATGAGGCGGCACGTGACGTTGCGCGCGCCGTGGCTAAGACCACTGCCTACGAGCAGACCCGCCGCGATCGCAAGAAAGTCGAGATGCTGTTCGCACACTTGAAGCGGATTCTGAGGCTCGGCCGCCTGCGGCTTCGCGGACCGGCCGGCGCCCAGTTCGAGTTCACGCTTGCGGCCATCGCTCAAAACTTGCGCCGCCTCGCCAAACTGACGGTCCATCCGCCAGACAGGGCGGCCGTGCGCGTTGCGTAGCGTCCCGTTGCGCTGGTTGCGTCAGGTGTGCGTGCTGATGCGTCGCCGCCGCCCAGAGATGGGCAGGCGGCCAGGGATCGCGAGCCCAATTTTCAAAAAATTAGCCCCGGCTGAGAGCGCCGACCCCGCCGACTTCCGCATCAATATCGGCCCAACGCAGGCAATCTGTTGAAATCACACAGAAAGCTGAGTGATGCGGGCTCG
>JANOCZ010000192.1:0-1730 GCA_031412455.1 Hyphomicrobium sp.
CTTTGCGTCAGCGACCACGCAATGGCATGCTCGCGGCCGCCGGAGCCGATGATCAGAACGTTCATAGGGATGCCTGTTGCCTTTGCGGCCTTGGTGTAGCATCGAACTGACGAGAGACAAGACCGGAGTTTGCACATCGAACCGCCGTCAACACCTGGTCGCACCGCGGCATCACCCGGCGCCAACGCGCCCGAATTTTCCGTATCGGAATTGTCCGGCGCAATTAAACGCGCCCTCGAGGACGGCTTCGGCTACGTCCGCCTCAAAGGCGAAATTTCCGGCTATCGCGGTCCCCACAGCTCAGGCCATTGCTACTTCGCGCTGAAGGACGACAAGGCGAAAATCGAAGCCGTAATTTGGAAAGGCGCGTTTGGCCGTCTGCGCTTCAAGCCCGAGGAGGGCATGGAAGTAATAGCCCAGGGCAAGATCACGACGTTCCCCGGTAAGTCCAATTATCAGATCGTGATCGAGGTTCTAGAGCCGGCGGGCGTCGGTGCGCTAATGGCGTTGCTCGAGCAACGCAAGCGCACGTTTGCAGCCGAAGGTCTATTTGACGACGCCCGTAAAAAGCCACGCCCATTTTTGCCCCGCGTCGTCGGCGTAATCACCTCCCCCACCGGTGCCGTGATTCGCGACATGCTGCACGGCTTCGATGAACGTTTTCCAGCCCACGTCATCGTCTGGCCGGTTCGCGTACAAGGAGACGGAAGCGCGGCTGAAATTGCCGCCGCCATTCGCGGCTTCAACGCCCTGGAGATCGGCGGTCGCCTGCCGCGGCCGGACGTGCTGATCGTCGCGCGCGGCGGTGGCAGTCTCGAAGATCTGTGGGGCTTCAACGAAGAGATCGTCGTGCGCGCCGCTGCCGACAGCCGCATTCCTCTAATCTCGGCCGTCGGCCACGAAACCGATTGGACGCTGCTCGACCTCGTGGCCGATGCACGCGCCCCGACACCGACCAAAGCTGCCGAATGGGCCGTCCCAAAATATCGCGATCTCGTCGAGCAGGTTGAAACGGCCCGCACGCGCCAGCGCCGCTGCCTGCAGCGTTTTCTGATCGAAACGCGCGCCCACTTGAAAGCCGCAACAAGAGGTCTGCCGAAACCCGAAAATATCGTCGCTGGACCGCGTCAGCGGTTTGACGAAGCTGACAAGCGCTTAAACCGTGCGCTCCTCGCCAACACCCGCGCCCATGGCATCCGTCTGGCCCGAACCGGCTCGCGGCTGACACCTGGCACTTTGCACCACCGCCTGACCCGCGCCTCAGAACGCTTGGTATCGCTGCAAGCCAGATCCACGCACGCGCTGACCAACAGTCTGGCGACCCGCCGCCGCGACCTCAACGGCTCAGCCAAATTAATGACGTCGCTCAGTTATCAAAGTGTGCTCGCGCGCGGCTACGCTCTCGTCAGAGATGATCGCGGACGCATGGCGCGCACGGCTAGTCACTTGAGCGCGGGTGCCGCCATCACGATCGAATTTTGCGATGGCCGCATCAGCGCCGATGTGACCGGCGGACCGCCTGTACCAAAAACATCTAAGCCCCAGCCGCCGGCGGACCCTGGCATCAAACGACCAAAGCCCAAAGCTGCTGGAGGCCCAGGCGGGCAGGGATCGCTGTTCTGAAGACGAAAATTGCCCTAAGCCTGTTGCATCAGTTGCGATGTTTTTGCCTCCAGCCCTTGACGCGGCCGTGCCAATTGGCAATCTCCACGCCTGGGGACATTGCACCC
>JANOCZ010000193.1:0-1840 GCA_031412455.1 Hyphomicrobium sp.
GCTTCCGCCAATGCCTGTTGCCGCCCCTCACCCCAACCCTCTCCCCGTAAGGACGGGGAGAGAGAGTCATCCGGCCACAACAGCGCCACTGTCTCCGCAGTATCGCCGACGTAATCGCGCGACAGCTTGTATAAAATCGGATCGATAAATTGGCCGGTCAGCTCGCCCAGCATGCGCCGCAATGGCAGCCGGCCCATGAGCGACACCGGCAAGCCGTCGGTCAGCGCGGCCAGCGCATAGCCGCGATCAGGATCGGGCGCTTGGCGGAAATACGCTGCCAGCAGCGCCAGCTTGCGATTGCGGCTCTGCGTGTAGCCAAGCCCGTCGATGAGCGTCGCGAAGGCTCTCATTCCGAGCTCTCCTCGTCCCGCCCGACGAGCGCCAGCGCTCTTGCCCGCACACCGACCGTCGCCAGATAATGGACGAGCGCGTCCTCCCGCCCGTGCGTGACCCAGATCTCCTCGGCCTCCACTTCGCGGATCGTCTGGATCAGTTCCGGCCAATCGACATGATCGGAAACAACGAGCGGCAGCTCGACGCCGCGTTGCCGGGCACGACCGCGCACGCGCATCCAACCGCTGGCGAAAGCGGAAACCGGATCGTTGAACCGGCGCGACCAGCGATCGCCAAGCGCGGACGGCGGACACATAACGATGCCGCCCGTCATTTTTTTTGATGGCTGCCCGGCGACCGGCTGCAAATCCCCCAGATCGATGCCGAGCGACTGATAGAGATTGCACAGCGCAACAACCGCGCCATGCAAATAGATTGGCGCATCATAGCCAGCCTCGCGAATGAGCTTGATCATACGCTGGCATTTGCCCAGGCCGTAGGCTCCGACCATATGCGTCCGCTCAGGCTCGGCCCGCATCGATGCGAGAAGTTTCTGAACTTCGCCGGCAGCGGGCTCATGGCGAAATACCGGTAGCGCGAACGTCGCCTCCGTCACGAACACGTCGCAGCGCACGACCTCGAACGGTTCGCATGTCGGGTCACAGGCGCGCTTGTAGTCACCTGAAATGACTGCGCGCGATCCTTGCCATTCAAGCACGACTTGCGCCGAACCAAGAATGTGCCCGGCAGGGACAAGGCGGACTTTGACTCCATTGACTACAATCGCCTCACCGAGCGTCGCCGCCTGGAAGACACCCGCGCTCGTCTCTCCGTAGCGGACTTTCATGACTGCGATCGTCTCGGAAGTTGCGAGCACATGGCCATGACCGGGTCGCGCGTGATCGCTGTGCCCGTGCGTAATGACGGCGCGATCGACGGGGCGGTGCGGATCGATGTAGAAATCGCCGGGCTCGCAATACAGCCCGGCACCTGAAGGATAAAGCCAAGTCTCGACGGACGATGCGTTCATGAAAGTTGCGCTCATGAGGGTGATACGCGCAAGCGGATCGATCAGCCCAAATCTGCGACGGCGCTTTAAGCGATGATGTCGGGCAGCAACTGGTCTTCTATTGAGGTGATGCGGTCCTTCAAGATCAGCTTGCGCTTCTTGAGGCGCTTGACCAGCAACTGATCGGCCGAAGGATTGTTCTCCAAAGCCACGATCTCGCTATCCAGCTGACGGTGTTCCGCCCGCAGATTCACGAGTTCATCGCGCAATTCGCGCTCGTCGCGACGCTGCATTCGAGATGCCTACCCCACTGTTGGTCGCTGGCCGCGTTTGTGATCGATTGGCCCAAAATTGGCAACAGGCAAAAGAACAAACCCGCGCCTCTTTGCTAAATTACTGAAATCTTACACGAAAGCGAGTTCACTCGGCGTTGAGCATGCGGCGGGAATGTAGATCAAACTTTTGAAAAAGCGCTCCCTGGCGGTTGGACAAGCCGGC
>JANOCZ010000194.1:0-8644 GCA_031412455.1 Hyphomicrobium sp.
TCACTGTCTCGGCCGGCTTCGCTGGTCGTCTAACATTTCAATGAACTGCCGAACGTCGCGCTGGCATCAGCTCGTTTGTCGCTTCTCAAACCAATCCTTAACGGCCGCCAACGGTATGCCGACGCGGCGCTTCGATGCTTGCGTAGGCTGAGGTAGCGAACCATCCGCGATCCGGGCCACTCTCGGGAAGCACAATGGCCCGGCGCGCTAACTCAGTGGCGCGTCCGTCCGATGTTATAATATTGACTACGGGGCTTCTGTGTTTGCCCTACCTTCGACGCTGAGCTCATCAAGCCTTCTGCGGCGTTGACGACGGGAGACGTGCGAGCGTTCGAAATGCTAGCTATGGCGAGCGTCCTTTGCATCTTGCAGTGATTTGGTTGGTGCGCTAGGACGCTCAACTCGAAGCGCGTTGTAGTCATTCTACCATGACTTGCAGTCATCCGGCGCGTCGATCTGGATAACGCAAAGGCAGGGGTTGCAGACCATTTTGTGCGACGGGCATGCTATTTCATCGTTGTCGTGTACGGATTAGTAGAATAAAAATGACCGGTAAGTGATTGATATTGCTTACTTAAAGCCGCTTTAGCTCAGCCGGTAGAGCACGTCATTCGTAATGACGGGGTCAGGTGTTCGAGTCACCTAAGCGGCACCACTCCGACCACGTCGGAAAAAAACAACAATATTACATATTTATCACGCTGAACGTCGAACAGCCTGAGGCTTGGTGCGTTATAGCACCGTCGCCTACGCCTGGACGAAGCAGCGGTTGCTTTTTTCAAGCGGCATGACGGCTCGGAGAGGTCCGTCTTGGCGACAGTTCCCACATCCAGCGAGTTGCCGGCTTTGGTTACTCCTTCAGCTTCCCCGCCAGCAGCCAGCCGTGATCAACGCGCCATGCTGATGCGATTGATGTTCTCGACCTCTCGTTGTTTTCAGTTTCTGCTCAATCCTGAGGGGATAGTTGTCGAAGCCAATCAGGCATCCCTCGATCTGATTGGAGACCCGGTAGGCGAGACATCCACTTTGGTTGTCGGTCAGCCGTTCTGGACGACGCCGTGGTTCACACAGACGCCGGGGATGCCGGAAAAGATCGAAGCTGCATTTAAGCGCGCCGCGGCCGGAGCGAGCGAATCTTTTTCTATCGTACTGCAATTGTCTGGAGCCCGGCGGCTGTTCGATTTTTCTCTCCGTCCGATTATGGATGATAGCGGCCAGCTGCTCGCCGTCGTTCCCGAAGCGACCGAGACGACATCTCGGGCCAAGATGGAAGAGACCCTGCGGCAGGCGCAAAAACTCGAAGCCATACGGCAACTCACGGGAGGCGTGGCGCACGACTTCAACAATTTGCTGATGGTGGTATCCGGCGGTCTGAACCTTCTCGAGCGCTCGCCAGACCACACCAGGCGGGAAATGCTGCTTGCCAAAATGCGCGAGGCCGTAGCGCGCGGCGCCACGCTCACCCAGCAACTGCTCGCTTTTTCACGCCGGCAGGAATTGAAGGCCGAGAAAATTGAGGTTGCGGATTTTTTGCGCCAAATGCGGCCATTGCTCGATCGAAGCCTCGGCGGCAACGTGCATGCAAATTTTGACGTCCCCGAAAATATCTTTCCCATTCACGCCGACAATAACGCGCTCGAGCTCGCCATTCTGAACCTGGCCGTGAATGCCCGCGATGCCATGCCAGCCGACGGCGGCACGATCGATATCTCCGCGCGCAACGCAGCGACGGGCGAGCCCGCCCAAGATAGCGTCAAGATTTCCGTCACTGATAGCGGAACCGGCATGACGCCGGAAATCTGTTCAAAAATTTTCGAACCGTTTTTCACAACGAAGGAAATCGGCAAGGGGTCTGGGCTAGGTTTGGCGCAAGTACACGGGTTCGCAAAACAATCGCACGGCCAATTGCACGTTGAATCGACACCGGGAATCGGCACGACGATGACCATGGTGTTGCCCCGCTTCCCAGAAGATGAACCAGCCAAGGCTAATTCACCAAGCACAACGTTCCGCGCCAAACCTGTGAAGTGTGAAGCGGGCGTCGTGCTTGTCGTCGAAGACGACGACGAGGTCGCAGTCCTGACGACGGAAATGCTGCAGCACATTGGTTGGCACGTCACGCGCGTAGCCAGCGCTGAGGCGGCATTGACGGCCCTCGCCTACGACCGCCCCGTCGATATGATTTTTTCAGACGTGATGATGCCGGGAGGCCAGAATGGCCTTGAACTGGCGAAGCTCGTGAGAAGCCGGCGGCCCGATTTGCCAATGATTTTGACGAGTGGCTACTCACAAGCGTTCAGCAGCGAAGCTCAGCAGCTTGGAGTTCCGATGCTGCCGAAGCCGTTCAATCTTGACACATTGGCGGCGGTGATCGACATCGCCCACGTCGGCGTCAAATCCCCAAAGCGACTATAGCAAACCGCCCGCCTTCATCAGCGCGCGCGAAATCGCGACCCCGGCTTTGATGCCCTCAGCCGACGCAACAGCAACCAGAAGTACGTCTCGCGACACATCACCGGCAACGTACACGCCGGGCGTCGATGTCTCTTCGGTCAGCTCATCTGTAATCACGCCGCCCTTCTCGTCGCGCTGACAGCCCAGTTGCTTGGAGAGATCCGAGCGCTGATGACAGCCGGTGGAGAAAAACAGCGCCGATCGCGCCAATCGTTCGCCAGTCGTAAATTCGATCGCCTCGAGCTGTCCATTCCGCCCGGCCAGACCTTTGATCGGCGCGTCGAAAACTTTGATATTGAAGTGCTCGAGTCGCGTCCGCATTTCTGGACTAGGCGCGCCATCGCCGCCCGTACACAGCACGACATCTCCGGACCAATTACGCATCATCACGGCGAGCCCGGCACCTTTGTCACCGTGACCGAATGCGGCCAACGGTTCGTTGCTGTGTTCGAAGCCGTCGCAGTAGAGACAATGGTGTACGGAGACGCCATACAGCGCCTCAACACCTGGAAACTTGGGCAACTCGTCGGCGAGGCCCGTCGCCAGCAGCACCTTGCGTGCGGACCCTTCGGTGCCGTCGCTGAGCTTGAACGAAAACAACTCTTCCTGTTTTGAGATACTGACGACAGCTGCCATTCGCGCTTCGACGGATTTATACTTCGTGACCTCGTTCCGCCCGGTTGCTATGAGATCTGCAGGCGAGCGGCCCTCATGGCCCAACAATCCGTGAATAGCCCGCGATGCGCTGTTGCGAGTGGGGCCATCGCAGCACAGCAGAACCCGATGCCGGCATCGACCGAGTAGGATTGCCGCGCTGAGGCCAGCCGCCCCGCCACCAGCAATGATCACGTCATACGGTTCGCTCATGACACATGATTGCCTGTTGAGTGAAATTAGCCCCAGCGCGCGACGCAGGCACCCGCAAAAAAGGACGACCCACGAGACGCGGGCCGCCCTTACCTTAAACTAGATATGCGAGATGCACCTATGCCGCTTTGGATTTTGCTTTCTTGGCGGCAGGTTTTCCGGCTGGCGCGGCTGAGCGCGAGCGCGTCTTAGCCTCGTCACTATCCTCGTCATCGCCCTTCTCGTCATCCTCATTGCTGCGGTTTGCCGCCGAATTGAGTTCGGCTAACGCAAGTTCGGAGAGGCTTTCGTCCGTCCGTTCTTCCTGCTCGAGTGTCTCGGTTAAAAGATCACAGCATTCCGTCAGGCCAAGCTCTGTGGCCCAGGCGACGAGCGTTCCATACCGGGCAATTTCGTAATGCTCGACCGCTTGTGCTGCCGCCGCCATACCCGCATCAAGCGCCGCGCCAACCTCATGTTCTTCGATCAATTCGGCACCTTCTTCGATGATGCCATCGATCGCCGGACACTTTTTAGCTTTAGGTGGCTTACCCATCAGACCGAAGATCTTTTCGAGCCGTTCGACCTGGCCTTCGGTTTCCGTGAGGTGCGTTTGAAACGCTTGTTTCAGTTGCGGCGACTGGGCCTTCTTGGCCATTTTCGGCAAGGTCTTCACGATCTGCTTTTCGGCGTAATAAATGTCTTTGAGGTGATCCTCAAATAGCTCACTCAACGTCGCCATGTGACTACTCCACGAAATGTTAGGACGCTCGGCCAGGGGCCCGTCGGCGCATCTGTAACAGCGCCGGCTTTTGAGAGTTCCCCGCAATGCCAAGAATTTCAGGCATGCTGAGAGCACGCACGTTTCGAGGACGTCACCGCATAACCGTCAGAGCTGGTCGCGATCTAAACTTGCAGTTTATCCATACGCATGAACATATGTGGGCACCGCCTGATACCGCTCGCTGAATGGGTAGCCATCCAGGGCACCAAATGCCAAAAGCGAACCGGCCGTTCCAGGCATCAGCAGTCGAGACACTGCTCGTGCGGCTCTCCCGAGAATGTCAGGCATGAGTTTGTTTCGTCGGCAATTCGCTGCTTCCATGATTGGCCGACCCGTCCATGATCACCAGAATTTATGAACGGGTCTCAACCCGTTGGAATAATCGCCATAACTTAGATACGCCGGAACGCCGGTCTGCACGTGTCGCAGTCACCGGCTTGACGCCAGCGGTCGTCATCACCGGAGCGTCAAAGGGCATCGGCTTTGAGCTGGCTAAGATTGCGGTGAGTGCCGGCGATACCGTATTATTGATCGCGCGAAGCCAACCGGATTTGGTAGCCGTCGCCGAAATTTTAAATAAGAACGGTAACGGGCAGGTTTTCACGCTCGCCTGTGACATCGCATCAAGTGATGCCACGTCACGAATTGACGCCGCGCTTGCCGAGCACAAATGCTACCTGGACGTCTTGATAAACAACGCCGCGATGGGGTTGTCGGGACCGTTCCTCGAACACGCGGCAGCCGACCTCGACCAACTCATCGAAACCAACATGGCAGCACTGACGCGATTGATGCGGCATGCGCTGAGCGGCATGATGGCCCGCGGACGCGGCGGCATATTGAACGTTGGCTCGCTTGGCGGCAGCGTCCCTGGCCCCAATCAGGCCGCCTATTACGCCAGCAAGTCCTACGTCAAATCCTTGACCGAAGCGGTCGCCTCCGAGATCGCAGGCTCGGGAGTGCGCGTCGCCGTCGTCGTGCCCGGCCCCGTCGGTACGGGGTTCCATGCGGGGATGGCGGTCAAGAACCCGCTCTATCGGCTTCTGCTTCCCGAACTGACCCCTGAGAGCGTTGCGCGCGCCGCCTACCGCGGTTTTCATCGCGGCCAGCGCGTCATCGTGCCGAACGCCTTCTATCTGCTGTTTTATGGCGCCCTGCGCGTTCTTCCGCACCCTTTGACAGTGCCCGTGACGGGCTGGCTGCTCAAAAATCGCTGATCGAAAGCAAAAAAATTTGCCATAATCGAACGACGTTTGCATTGTGGCAATCTTTGACGCTTAAATTGAGCTGACGCCGGGAATGATGTTTCGCGTATCCTGGCGCCCTCCGCGGCTGCGCTTTCCGGACTTGTTCGAGTTCGATCAGAGTGCGGCCGCGTTGCGTTTCAGATAGCCGCACGCGCCAACTTCCACGCTTCCGGCAGGCTCTCGTAGGAGAGTCGCACGCGCCAACAAAAATGGTGGAGCCGAGGGGGATCGAACCTCTGACCTCGTCATTGCGAACGACGCGCTCTCCCAGCTGAGCTACGGCCCCAATATCAGCTCTCAAATTTAGGTGTTGCGCTCCAGCGCGTCAACAAAGCCGGAGCACGAACTTCGGTGAAAGCTGCACGACCCCGGCACTTGCGGGTCTTCTGTGCCCAGGCTACATGCTCGCAACCGCAAAAGTTAAGGTTGGCCATGATCGAGCTTCTGAACTTCATCAGCTACCTCATCACCCTCTACACCTACATCATCATCGCCGGCGTCATTCTGAGCTGGCTGATGGCCTTCGGTGTAATCAATGCCTATAACCCGATGGTACGCTCGATCTGGCAGGGTCTGAACGCGCTGACAGAGCCGTTGCTGGGCCCAATCCGGCGGATGCTGCCAAACATGGGCGGCATCGATATTTCGCCAATCGTTCTGCTGCTGGGCTGTTACTTCGTGCAGACCGTCGTCCTGACCAACATCGCCAAATTGGTGGTATGAGCGCCCCGCTGCCCCGGTCATCGCTTAAACCTTGGCGGCACTGCGACGCGGGCGTTATTGTGTACTTTCGTTTAACCCCAAAATCCTCCAAAGATGCCGTCGACGGGCTCCACGCCACCGCTGAGGGCCCGGCATTCCAGGCCCGCGTGCGCGCCGTCCCCGCAGATGGTGCAGCGAACGCGGCACTAGAGCGGCTCGTGTCCGAGTGGCTCGATCTTCCAAAGAGGTCCGTGGAACTCGCGTCCGGGGCCAAGTCTCGCCTGAAATCCGTTGCGATCAGTGGTGACGCAAAAATATTGGATGGCATGCTCGAAGCCAAAATGGCCGGACAGGTGCCACACGAATAATGAACCGGGAGGACAGATACGCATGTCGCAAGCGCAAATCATCGACGGCAAAAAAATTGCGGGCGAGGTGCGTGCCGAAGTCGCCGCAGAGGTGGCGCGGCTGATCGCTGAACATGGCATCAAACCGGGGCTCGCCGTCGTCCTCGTCGGCGAAGATCCAGCGAGCAAAGTCTACGTCAAGAATAAAGCCCTGCAGACCGTCGAAGTTGGCATGAATTCGTGGGAACACAAATTGCCCGCCGAAACGAGCGAGGCCGACGTGCTCGCTCTCGTCGACAAACTGAACAAGGATCCAGCTTGCCACGGCATTCTGGTTCAGTTGCCGCTACCCAAGCACATCAACTCCGAGAAAGTGCTGAACTCGATCAACCCGGATAAAGATGTCGATGGCTTCCACCCCGTCAACGTCGGCCGGCTGTGGGTCGGCGAACGCGCGCTTGTGCCCTGCACGCCGACCGGGTCGATCATCCTCGCCAAATCCGTAAAGTCGAACCTCGGCGGCCTCGACGCCGTCGTCATTGGCCGCTCGAACATTGTCGGCAAACCCGTAGCAGCGCTGCTTCTGCGCGAAAACTGCACCGTGACGATTGCCCACTCACGGACCAAAAACATCCAAGACATCGTCAAGTGCGCTGACCTCGTGATTGCCGCCGTCGGCATTCCTGAGATGGTCAAGGGCAGCTGGATCCGTCCGGGCGCGATCGTTATCGACGTCGGCATCAATCGGGTGCCGTCGGAAAATGGCAAAACGAAACTCGTCGGCGACGTTGCCTACGAGGAATGCGCCAAGGTCGCCGGCGCGATTACTCCCGTCCCAGGCGGCGTGGGCCCCATGACCATTGCTTGCCTGTTACGCAACGCGGCACTCGCCGCTGCAATTCAGGCGGGCGTTAAATCAGCCTTTGCCTAAGCGCTCAGCGGCTGCGTTGAATGGCGCAGCCGGACCTAGCGACGAGCGCTTGGGTGGACCGCGCGGGCTTTGGTAGGCGGACGCGCGGAATAGGAAGGCCGGAGGTAACTCCGGCCTTTTCCGTGTCAGGGCTTTCCGGCCGAACAGCAGCGCTGGACTTTTGCGCAGCCCTCACGCCGCCCGCGACCGCCTCAGCGTCTCAGCTCGATAACTCAGAGACTCTGCGATGTGAATTCGCCCGACCCGCTCAGCACCGTCGAGATCAGCCAGCGTCCGCGCAACCTTGAGCGTGCGATGAAACCCGCGCGCTGACAGCGATAGCGTCTCCGCCGCTTGACGCAGCAACGCCACGCCCGCCTCGTCCGGCATGGCGGTTTGCTCGAGCAGCTGCCCCGAGCACTCAGCATTCGTGCGGATGGTCGTGACGCCAAGAGCGATGAATCGCGCCCGCTGCCGAGCCCGCGCCGCCGCAACCCGTGCCCTCACCTCCGCGCTTCCCTCCCGCGGCGGTGGCAACACGAGGTCGACCGCTGACACGGCTGGAACTTCGATCTGCAAATCTATCCGATCAAGCAGCGGTCCTGATACGCGCGCTTGGTAATCGTCGGCACATCGCGGACCGCGCCGGCAGCTTTGGCCGGCCGTCGATCCACCGCATTTGCACGGGTTCATCGCCGCGACGAGTTGAATGCGCGATGGATAGGCGATGCGATGCTGCGCCCGCGCGATAATAATTTCCCCACTCTCGAGCGGTTGGCGCAACGCGTCGAGCACATTCGGCTGGAACTCCGGCAGTTCGTCGAGAAACAGCACGCCAAGATGCGCGAGCGAAACCTCGCCCGGTCGCGGCCGCGATCCGCCGCCCACGAGCGCCGCCATGCTCGCTGAATGATGCGGTGCCCGGAACGGCCGCTCGACCGTGAGCTTGCCGCCCATCAGTTCACCCGCCAGCGAGTGCACCATCGATACTTCGAGTATCTCTTCCGGCGCCAGCGGCGGCAGGATCGATGGCAATCGCGAAGCCAGCATTGATTTGCCCGACCCCGGCGGCCCGATCATCAGCAGGTTGTGACCGCCCGCAGCGGCAATCTCCAACACGCGCTTGGCGGTCTCCTGACCTTTGATATCTCGCAGATCCGGCATGATGCCAGCCGGCGCGGCGATGTTCGGTTTGGGCCGCGACAGCGTCTGCAGACCTTTGAAATGATTGACCAGCGACAGCAGATGCGGCGCCGCCAGAATGTCGATGTTTTCGCCAGCCCAAGCGGCTTCCGGCCCGCCAGCCTCCGGGCAGATGAGCCCCTTGCCGACTGCATTCGCCCCGATCGCTGCT
>JANOCZ010000195.1:0-2424 GCA_031412455.1 Hyphomicrobium sp.
CGGCCATCAGATCGTGAAGACATTCCTTGTTTTCCCCCTGATGGCCGGCTTGTTTTTTGCCGGATGCGGGAAGGAGGACGCCCGCCTCGCTGGCGAGCCGTTCGACCGCCTCGGGAAACTCGAGGCCTTCGGTTTTCATGACGAACGTAAAGATATCGCCATGCTCACCCGACGCGAAGCAGTGATAAAAACCCTTCTGGTCGTTGACAAAAAACGACGCTGTTTTCTCGGACTTGAAGGGCGACAATCCGGCGTATTCGCGGCCCTTCTTCTTCAGCGCGACCTTGCGCCCGACGACCTGGCTGACAGGTAATCGCGCACGGATCTCGTCCAGAAGGTTCGGGCTGAAGCGCATGCTGCTCCTCGAAACAGCAGCGATCATCGGAAACTGCCCCGAATCGCTGCCAACGAAGAACCCTTAAGTGATTCGCGCCCGCCCCCTGCACGCCGACCGTGGCCGGAGCGCACTCGTGCCCGCTTTCCACACCGCCGGGCTAATTAACGGCGGCCAAATCCGTCCGGACGCCGCCGGCTCGATTCAGCCCCCGTTATCCGCCCGCGCGGCCCATCGGCCAGGAAATCCTGCCGCCTGACCGCTGGAGCGGCGTCGCCGGGTGCGGCAGGCGGAGTTCTTCGAGCCGGAGCCGGCTGAGCCGCGACCCGAGTTGAAGCAGTTGAGCTTAAGGCCCCGTGGGACGAATGCGCGAATTCGGGACCGAAGGCGTTGTCGCCACTATCCCCGGGCCGCAATAACGCGGCGATCATCGCCACCATGCCGGCGATCTGCAACGCAAACCGCGCGCGTTCTGCCCATCGCAGAATATCGCGGTCTTCTTCGAACGCGCTGTTGGCTAAATGCATATCGTCGAACACCGCCAGATATGAGGCAAATGTAATCACGACCAGCGGCACCAGGAATAATGCGGTTTTGCCGCCATCATGAAATCTCCGGCTTGTGGCGCTAAAGCTGATCCACATCAGCACGAAGAAGCTCATCGACCAGGAATTGTAGGGCGGCAGGTCTTCGCCAAGCTGAGTGATGTGCACCTGGATGGCGATGTGCGCGCCGATGACGAACATGCAGATAATCGCAAAGGGCGCGGCCGGAAGCCGGCCCCAGGGGGAGATCAAAGCGACAATCAAATTACGAGCATAAAGCATGGGCGAGTCTCGCCGGGAAAGACTGAGAGTTTAAGCCCGCTTGCTTTACGCAAAGTTAATTAACGTGCACCCACCGCATTTCCATCAGTTCAGCCGCTCAGCGCCGCCTTGACCGCCGCGCTTGCCTTCTGAAAATCCAACTGGCCTGCGTATTTGGCTTTCAGAATGGCCATCACTTTCCCCATGTCCTTGGCCGATGCCGCACCACTTTCCGCGACTGCCGCGGAGATGGCAGCCGACACCGCAGCGTCATCCATCTGCTGAGGTAAGTAGGATTCGATGATCGCGATCTCCGCCTGCTCGACGGCAGCTAAGTCGGGACGGTTGCCGGTGGTGTATTGAGTAATCGAATCGCGGCGCTGCTTGACCATTTTCGTCATGACCGCGATCACAGCTGCATCATCGAGCGTCGTCTTCTGCTCGATCTCAGCCGTCTGAATGGCGGCATTGATCAGCCGCAGCGTGCCGGTTTTCGCTTTGTCGCCGGCCTTCATCGCCGTCTTGATGTCGTTCGAAATCCTGGCTTTCATTGGTCGCTCCCGGCCTTGCATGTCGTGATCTATACATGTCGTGGTCTATAGGCGCGTGGTGTAGGCGCGGGGAGCACCACCCGCAAGGTCGTTCGGCGACACGGCTGGGCGCGCAGCGTGACGCGGTTGGTCCCAATTGACCCCGAAAAGCACTTCCCCTAAGTCAAAGCGCATTCCCACACCGGGCACGACCTGAGGATTTTCATCGACCATGAGCGCCCCCGCCCCCTGGACCGACACCCCCTTGACCGCGCGCCTCGTGCTCGCCGACGGCACGGTGATTTCGGGCCGCGGCATCGGCGCGGTTGGCTCAGCGGTCGGTGAAGTCTGTTTCAATACGGCCATCACCGGCTATCAGGAAATTCTGACCGACCCCAGCTACGTCGGCCAGATCGTCACCTTCACATTTCCCCACATCGGCAACGTCGGCACCAATCGCGAAGATAGCGAAACGACGAACCTCGCCGCGCGCTCGGGCGTCCGTGGCTGCGTCGTGCGCGCCGACATCACCGAGCCGTCGAACTACCGCTCAGCCGAGCATTTGGATGCGTGGCTTAAAGCGCGCGGCATCATCGGCATCGCAGGAGTCGATACGCGAGCCTTGGCCGCCCTCATTCGCGAGAAGGGGATGCCCAACGGCGTCATCGCGCATGAGCCCTCCGGCAAATTCGACATCGACAAACTCAAGGCCGAAGCCAAAGCTTGGCCCGGCCTCGTCGGCATGGATCTCGTG
>JANOCZ010000196.1:0-4232 GCA_031412455.1 Hyphomicrobium sp.
TCTGAACAAATGGGGAAACGCCCCCTCTAATCAAGATGCCGGCCGAAGCCTGACGTAAACGGATGTCTTGGACACGCCGGCCTTGAGACTGATTCAGCCTAGGCCGACGAGCCCTTCTCTTCGGCGCGATCTGAATAGATCCGCAAAGGCCGCGCCGCGCCGTCGACCACTTCCGGCCCGATGACGACTTCTTCAACGCCTTTGAGCGTCGGCAAATCGAACATCGTGTCGAGCAGAATGCCTTCCATGATCGACCGGAGACCGCGAGCGCCGGTCTTGCGCTCGATTGCGCGCCGGGCAATGGACTTCAAAGCGTCGCCCGTGATGGTCAGCTTGACGTCTTCCATCTCAAACAGACGCTGGTATTGCTTGACGATCGCATTCTTGGGCTCGGTCAAAATTTGCACGAGCGCCGTCTCGTCGAGATCTTCGAGCGTAGCGATAACCGGCAGACGGCCGATGAACTCGGGAATCAACCCGAACTTCAACAGATCTTCTGGTTCGACGCCGCGCAGAACTTCGCCCGTGCGACGCTCGTCTGGCCCTGTAACCTTGGCACCAAAGCCGATCGACGAGCCTTTACCGCGCCGCGAGATGATTTTCTCGAGCCCAGCGAACGCGCCGCCGCAGATGAACAGGATATTCGTCGTATCGACCTGCAGGAATTCTTGCTGCGGATGCTTGCGTCCACCCTGTGGGGGAACGCTGGCAACCGTGCCTTCCATGATTTTGAGCAGCGCCTGCTGGACACCTTCGCCCGACACGTCGCGCGTGATTGAGGGATTGTCCGACTTGCGCGAAATCTTATCGACTTCGTCGATGTAGACGATGCCGCGCTGCGCCCGCTCGACGTTGTAGTCGGCACTCTGCAGCAGCTTCAAGATGATGTTCTCGACGTCCTCGCCGACGTAACCAGCTTCGGTGAGCGTCGTCGCATCAGCCATCGTGAACGGCACGTCAAGAATGCGTGCCAGCGTCTGAGCCAACAGCGTCTTGCCCGATCCGGTTGGACCGACGAGCAGAATGTTCGACTTGGCGAGCTCGACGTCGTTGTTTTTGGTCGCGTGGTTGAGCCGCTTGTAGTGATTGTGGACAGCAACCGACAACACGCGCTTGGCGTGGTACTGGCCGATCACGTAGCTGTCGAGCACCGTGCAGATTTCCTGCGGCGCAGGCACTCCGTCACGCGACTTGACGAGCGTGTTTTTGTTTTCTTCGCGGATGATGTCCATGCACAGCTCGACGCATTCATCGCAGATGAATACGGTCGGGCCAGCGATCAGCTTCCGGACCTCGTGTTGGCTCTTGCCGCAGAACGAGCAGTAGAGCGTGTTCTTCTCTTGAGCCATTCTCGTTATCTCACCCTGTGCGAGAGCCATCGACGGCGATGTTCTCTATTTGGCCCGGCCAACGCAGTCCTTAGCAATGCAATCCGCGTGACAACTCAGTCCTCGATCCCAATCTGAGCATGCTAGCGTCTCTGAGATCAACAATCGTTTAATTTGACTGTCTGAGCCCGGGGGGCAAGCGGCGGTATTGCCACATCATAGTAAGGAATCAGGCAACACCAAGCATATTGGAACGATCCGCACATTAATTTAGATCCGCGTTAACATTTACGCGTGCGGCTTTTGTTCTCACGGACGCGCACCGCTGACGGCGTCAAAGATCGACTGAGTCGAACTCTGTCCGTCAGCATTCTATCACGGTTGAGCGCTGCCAAGTGACACGGCAGGGACGAACCGGCTTAAGTCGCCGGCTTGCTTTCAAATAACCCGCCTTCGACTTCATCGCGAGTTGTAAACACCTTGTCGATCAGACCGAAATCGCGCGCCTGGTCGGCGGTCATGAAGTAATCGCGATCGAGCGTATGCTCGATCTTTTCGTAGGTTTGCCCCGTGTGCTTGACGTAGGTTTCGTTCAAGCGGCGCTTCATTTTCACGATGTCCTCGGCGTGGCGTTCGATATCCGACGCCTGCCCTGAGAACCCGCCCGATGGCTGATGCACCATGATGCGCGCGTTGGGCAGTGCAAAGCGCATGTCTTTATGCCCGGCGCACAGCAACAGCGAACCCATGGATGCGGCCTGCCCGATGCACAGCGTCGCGACCGGCGGTTTGATGAATTGCATCGTGTCGTAAATCGCCATGCCCGACGTCACCACGCCGCCCGGCGAGTTGATGTACATCGAGATTTCCTTTTTGGGATTCTCGGCCTCAAGGAACAACAGCTGCATGCAGATCGATGCCGCCATGTGGTCTTCGACCGGTCCCGTAACGAAGATGATGCGTTCTTTGAGCAGCCGCGAAGGCAAGTCATAACCGCGCTCGCCCCGCGTCGTCTGCTCGACGACCATGGGCCAGAACGTGTTCGTCACTGTGTTGACCGGATCGCGCATGATCTTCGTCTTTCCTGTTTGCCGGCTCCGCGGCGCGTATCGTCACAAACGCCAACACCCAATCGAATCTGGGTACGCCCGAATCTCGAACTCTAACGTCCGCAATCTACACTCGAACCCAAAGCTACACTCGAGAAATGCGCCGCCGCCATGGCGTGCATAAGCGACCAGAAATTAGCTTTCGGTTGTTTCTTCAACCATCTTGAACAGCTCGTCCTTGGAGACTTTCTTGTCCACTGGTTTGACCTGTTCGAGCACGTGGTCAATGACTTTATCTTCAAAAATTGGCGCCCGCAGCTCGGCCAGCGCACCCGGCGTCTTTTCGAAATATTCGTAGACCATTTTTTCCTGACCCGGGAACTGCCGCGCCCGCTCGACCAACGCGCGACGCAACTCGTCCTGCGACACCGTCAGTTTGTTCTTCTCGCCGATCTCACCAATGACGAGACCAAGTCTGACCCGGCGCTCGGCAATGCCGCGATACTCGGCACGCGCTTCGTCTTCAGTCTTGCCCTCGTCAGCAAACGTCTTGTTGGTGGCTTTGAGATTGTTTTCGACTTGCTTCCATATGTTGTCGAATTCGAAATCGACAAGTGAGGCCGGCAATTCGAACATCGTGCCCTGGTCGATCATATCGAGAACTTCGCGCTTGAGGCGCATCCGCGACGCCTGGTCGTACTCGCGCTTGATCTGCGCGCCGACAAGCTCCTTGAGCTTGGTGAGGCTCTCAGCGCCAAGCCCGGCTGCAAACTCATCGTCGATCGCAGGCTTTGCTGGCTTCGATACGGCCTTGGCTTTAACGTCGAACTGCGCGGTCTTCGAAGCTAACTCCTTCATTGCGTAATCAGCTGGGAAAGTCGCTGTCACGACGCGCTCTTCGCCAGCTTTGATGCCAGCGACACCCTCTTCGAAGCCTGGAATGAACTGCTTCTTGCCAATAACGAGCGTCGCACCTTCTGCAGCGCCGCCTTCGAACGCTTCGCCGTCGATGCGGCCGACGAAATCCATCGTGACCATGTCGCCCTCGGTGGCGGCACGGCCCTCTTCGACGTCGTACTTCATATTGCGGTCGGCGATCTCCGCGATCGCCTTGTCGACAGCCTCCTCGTCGACGTCGGCCACGAGCCGCTCGAGCTTGACTTGCGACAGATCGGGCTGCGGAATTGGTGGTAACACTTCAAACGTCATTGAATACGCGAGATCGGCTTCGCCGTTGACGATCCGCTCGAACGTACCTTCGTTGGCATCGATGATATCGATCTTAGGCTGATGCGCCGGACGTTCGTTGCGCTCTTTGATAGCCTTGGCGCTCGTATCGGTAACGGTCTGCTCCAGCACTTCCTGCATCAGCGACCGCCCGTACATCTTCTTCAGATGCGGCACCGGCACCTTGCCCTTACGGAAACCCTTGATCTGAACGCGATCTTTAAGCTCGTCGAGCCGGACCGAGAAGCGCTCACCCAATTCTTGCTGATTGACGACGACCGTCAGCGTCCGCTTCAGCCCGTCTCTCACGGTTTCCGTTACTTGCATCGGCACTCGTTCCTGTCTCTATCGTTCTTGGGCGTTGACCGCCGGTTTTGGCCGCGCCTTGACCGCGCGAATAAATTTCTAAAACTCGTCTCCGAGCAACGGCTGAGAGAGCTTATTGCGCGGCACGACGGCAGACCGCCAGCTCCACGCTGTCTATAATCCCGCGGCGGTGACGGGTCGAGATGGTGCGGGCGGAGGGATTTGAACCCCCACGACTTGCGCCGCTGGAACCTAAATCCAGTGCGTCTACCAGTTTCGCCACACCCGCTCGACCAGCAGAGGCCTTCTAGCAAAGCATTTA
>JANOCZ010000197.1:0-4753 GCA_031412455.1 Hyphomicrobium sp.
GAGCTCTTCAGCGCGGTCGGCCGGAATCGTGATCGAAAAATAAACCCGCTCGTCCTTGATCAGAATTTCCGACACGAGCCCGAGATCGATGATGTTGCCCTCGAGGTCCGGCCCCTTGACCCGGCGCAACGCATCTTCGACCTGGCTCTTCTCGACAGTCATCGGCAATCCTCATTTAGGTAACGTGCTGACCATCATGCCAGCGGCTAGGCTCGTGCTGCCGTCTGCAGCGTCAGCCTCTGAGGCTTCACATGCCCCCTCTCGCGCCCGGCGACAAGGCGGCATGTCTCCCCTTCGCCCCTTGCACCCTTGCCACATGCCCCTAAACTCCGCTCATGACCCCCGCCCCCCACATCCTCGGCGTGATCCTGGCCGGCGGCAGAGCCCGTCGCCTGTTTCCCAACGAAGAGGCCGGCGGCGACAAAGGCCTGACCCACCTCGGCGGCGACCCGATGCTTGCCCACGTGATCGCCAGCTTTCGCCCGCAAGTCTCGAACCTGATCATCAACGCCAACGGCGAACCGGCTCGCTTCAAAGCCTTTGGTCTCCCCGTCGTCCCCGACCAAGACGACCTCGCTCGCGGCCCGCTCGCCGGCATCCTTGCCGCAATGGCTTGGGCACAATCGAACGCGCCCCAGATCACCGCGCTGGCTACCGTCTCGACCGACGTTCCGTTTCTGCCACCCGACCTCGTCACCAAACTTTCAGCCGGAGCCCCGTTCGCGATCGCAGCCTCCGCCGATCGCCGTCATCCAGCCATCGGCTTGTGGCCATTGTCGCTCAAACCCGCCATCGAAGCCGCCCTCGCCGCTTCGGACTTGAGCCTCAACGCCTTCGCATCGCACCACGCAGCGATTGCAGTCTCCTTCCCGTTCAGCGAGACTGGCGACCAACATGGCGGCGAATTGGTCGATCCGTTCTTCAACGTGAATACCCCAGCCGACCTTGAAGTAGCTCGCCGCCTAACGAAGCGAACGTGAGACGACAATCCGAACGCCAGATCCTCGAACCGAAAGTTTTCCCAACATGACTGCGAAATCCGCTGCCCCGCCAACGCCGATCATTGGCATCGCCGGCTGGTCGAACGCCGGCAAGACAACGCTGATCGAAAAGCTGACGCAGCATTTCACGGCGCGGGGATTGCGCATCGCCACCATCAAGCACACACATCACAAGTTCGATATCGACAAGCCCGACAGTGACACGACGCGCCACCGGCTCGCGGGCGCGGCTGAGACCGCCATCGTGTCCGGCTCGCGCGTCGCCGTCATCGAGGAGATCGACTCGCGCGGTGAGCCATCTCTCGAAGACATCGCCAAACGCTTGAAGCCGGCTGATCTGATCTTGGTCGAAGGCTACAAGTCGGCGGCAATCCCGAAAATCGAAGTCCGTCGCGCAGCCGTTGCGGGAGAGAAGCTGCTGGCTTCAACCGACCCGCTCGTCATCGCCATCGCGGCTGACTACGAACTCGACGGCCGCGGCAAACCGGTCTTCACGTTGGACGATATCTCAGGCCTCGCCGCCCTGATCGAAGACCACTGCGGCCCGTTCACCCAACTCCAGCAACGCGCCTGAACCGATCCACCAGGTGCGTCATCCCCGCGACATTACCGTCGTCATCCCCGCGGAGGCGGGGATCCGTCCAAGCTCGACACATCGCACCGGCAACAACAGTAAACGAGCCAACACGTCGACGTTCGCCACAAGACAACGCGTAGAGCGTACCCGCCCAACAAAAAAGGCGGCTGAGCTTTTCGCTCGCCGCCTACACGTCCGACCATACAAATAACCTAGCACAGCAGCGTTGCGCTGTCGAGAAATTCCTATGGTTACTGATCATTTCGCCAGCAAAACTTGTCCTCGTCCCGCTCACGACCTGGGCGCGCCCGCCTGCTTCATCGGATCGGCTTTGGCAAACGCATCCTGACCCAAGCACGTTGCCATGATGCGGTCGATCGTCGGGATGCCGCTCACCTCAATTTTGAAGATCGGCATCACGGCGATGATGCTCGCCACGCAAATATCCGCAATGGTTATCGTCTCACCGTGACAGTACGTGCCGGTCTGCGGCTCAGCTGCAAGGCGCGCTTCGACCGCCTTCAAGCCGGTCGTGAACCACTGCACTTGCCACGCGCGAAACGCAGCGTCATCGAACTTGCCTTCGGTCGTGAGATATTTCTTGATCCGCCCGGTAACTAATGGATGCGTGTCTGCAGCCAGCATCAACGCCAACGAGCGAACGCGTGCGCGGCCGTTCGCATCCGCCGGCAACAAAGCAGGGGATGGATGCACCTCGTCTAAATACTCGAGGATGGCGAGTGATTGCGTGATCGGCGCTGCGCCACCCTCATGATCGATAAGTGCCGGTATCGCGCCCAGCGGATTGATTTTTAGAAAATCAGCGCTGCGTTGTTCGCCGGTATCGAGGTTGACGTTGTGTTCAAGCGCTGTGAGCCCTTTGAGACTAAGGGCCACGCGAACGCGATACGTCGCGGATGTGCGCCAATAGGAATACAATTCGAAACGCGTCTTCCCGGTCATTGTGAACCTCACTACTCACGCATCTAAAAACTTCTCGCGAGCCTACGCCGAAACCTTCGCCCCTTCATAGGCCTCGCTCGCCGCCAACCACGCTTCCTCAACCTCTGCTAGACGCTTGGCAACCGCGTTGCGCTCGAGCACCGTTTTTTGCGCCTTTGCTGGATCGGCTTCGTACACGGATGTGTCGGCTAACACCGCATCGAGCTTTGCCAATTCGGTCTGAATTTTCTCGACCGTTTTTTCGGCTGCCTGCATGGCTTTCTTGAGTGGCGTCAACTCGGCTCGGCGGTCTGCCGCCGCTTTGCGCTGTTCAGCTTTGCTCAAACCGGCATCGCCGCCCTCTCGATTGCGCCCGCGGTCTCGCCCCTTCGCGCCGCGCTCGCTGAGCAATTCGTTGCGATAGCTTTCCATGTCGCCGTCGTAGGTTTTGACTGTCCCGTCCTTGACGATCCATAACCGGTCGGCCGTTGCCTCGACGAGATGCCGGTCATGGCTGATTAAAATCACAGCCCCTTCAAATTCCATCAACGCACGGATCAGCGCCTCGCGGCTATCGACGTCGAGATGGTTCGTCGGCTCGTCCAAGATCAGAATGTTCGGTCCGTGAAACGCCGTCAGCGCCAACAGCAACCGCGCTTTCTCGCCACCCGATAATTTGTTGCATTTCGTATCAGCCTTGAGCGCCGAAAAGCCGTACGTGCCAAGCCGCGTCCGCCGTTGCGCTTCGGTTGCGTCCGGCATGAACTCGACCATGTACTCGTAGGGCGTCTCGAGCGGATTCAAATCATCGAGCTGATGCTGCGCGAAATACCCGACCTGCACTCTTTGCGCCCCGAAAACTTTACCCGTGAGCGGCGTCAGCCGTCCGGCGATCAGTTTCGCAAACGTCGATTTGCCATTGCCGTTCTGGCCGAGCAACGCGATGCGGTCATCGTGATCGATCCGCAGATCGAGCCCGCTCAATATCGGCCGCGAGGTCTCATAACCCGCGCTCGCGCCCTCGATCCGCAACAGCGGGCTAGCAATCATTTTCTGCGGCTGCGGAAAATGAAACGGAATGACGCGATCATCGACCTGTGCCGCGATCGGCTGCATTTTGGCCAGCGCCTTGACGCGGCTCTGCGCTTGGCTGGCCTTACTGGCCTTGGCCTTGAACCTGTCGATGAACGTCTGCAAATGCTTGCGTTGATCGTCTTGCTTTTTGCGCAACTTCAAATCGAGCCGCTGCTTTTCGCGCCGCGTCTCCTCGAAGTCATCATAGCCGCCCGTATAGACGGTCAGCTTCCCCTTATCGAGATGCACGATCGAGCCGACGCACCGGTTCAGCAAATCGCGATCGTGGCTGACCATCAGCACGGTATGCGGATAGGTTTTGAGATGCGTCTCAAGCCACAACGTGCCTTCGAGGTCGAGATAGTTCGTCGGCTCGTCGAGCAGCAGAATTTCAGGTTCGAGAAACAGGATAGACGCCAGCGCAACGCGCATCCGCCAGCCGCCGGAAAATTCGCGGCAAGCCCGGTTCTGCGCGGCCTCATCGAACCCCAGGCCCGATAAGATTTGCGCCGCTCGTGCGGGCGCGGAGTGCGCATCGATATCGCTCAACCGAATATGGATTTCGGAAATGCGATCGGGGTCGGTCGCGTGGTCGGCTTCAGTCAGCAAGCTCGCGCGCTCTGTATCGGCATCGAGCACCCATTCGATCAACGTCGCATCACCACCCGGCGCTTCCTGTGCAACGTGGCCGATGCGTTGATTGCGCGGCGTCGAGATCGAACCGTCATCGGGCGCGACCTCCCCCTTGAGCAGCCGCAGCAATGTCGTCTTGCCCGCGCCGTTGCGGCCGACGAGCCCGACTTTATGGCCGTCCGGTATCGCCGCCGTCGCGGCATCGAGGATCAACCGTCCTTCGATTCTGTAGGTGAGATCGTTGATGTGCAGCATGCCGTGCGGATACCGCACCTAGGCCCCGCTGTCACCCCGGCCACATTGTCATACCGCACACCGTCGTCATCCCGTCGCCGCTCGCGGCACGCGAGCGGATCCTGCGGACGGGATCCACGACAAGCATCCGCATGAAACGGCTCATGCCTCCTTGCGCTCGCTCTGCACCCGGGCTTGCTCGAACTAAAACTGAACCCCAAACCCGCCGTCCGCTATCACAGCGCGACGCCAATCCGGCCCAAGATCCACACCATCGCCAGATAGGCGACGA
>JANOCZ010000198.1:0-6348 GCA_031412455.1 Hyphomicrobium sp.
AAACTTTTTAAAACCTGATTTTTTGGTCATTGGCATGTGTATCCGATGGGATACATCGAAGCAACTCCCGGCTGCGTCCTTAGCTAGATGCGGACGTCAAATTGTCATCCTAGGCTTCATGCCTAGGATCCATCGTTCCACAGTCTCCGGAGCAAATTGAGGAATGGATCCTAGCCACAAGGGCTAGGATGACAGCTCCCGTTGGCCACGCTGGTTGCACATTGATGCTCACGCGCCACTCGTTTATGGGCCTTCGCGACGAGATGCACTTAGCCGTTGCCCGACGTTGTACAAGTGGTAGCCGATTGAGGGATGAATTCTAGCCGATTCGCAAATTCGCAGCCGCAAGCACTCTCTACGGTGCCTCCTCAGTTGCCGAATTACTTCGCAATTGAAATTGAGCGCGTTCGAGAGAAGTACTTGCGCGACTGGCAGATAGTCAAACGCGCCCGCTTCAACGCAGCAAAGCGATTTGAGCGCAAACAAACGGCAAGCACTCTCGCTTTTGCAATTGCTGGAACAGTTGGATTTGTCGTTCCGTTTATAAACATGACCCTCGCCGATGCAATCAGTGGTGAGACCAAAAAAGTATTGGATTTGGTGGCCTACTTGACGGGTGCTCTCTCGGTATCGGTCGGACTTGTCGAGCAAGCGAAAAATTACCCCTTGTTGGCGCGTCGTTTCGATATTTGTGGTCGATCAGTCAATAGCGTGGTGCGCAAGCTGAGGAACAACCCTTCGCCGGACCCGCTGCAGCTCGACGAACTCGTTCGGCAGTACGAAACTGCTTTGAATGATTGCGAAGCCAATCATGACGACATCGATAGAGAGATTGCTATTGCCCAGGAAGTGGTCGACATCGCGCGTAGCGCGTTGCCTCATTCACAACTCTCCCGGGGAAACAAAGCTCCATTGACAGAACATGAAGCTGTTTACTGGGTCGTATGGCTTGCGCCCGCAATTCTCGGGTTAATTCTGTGGACTGTCATAGCGTAGTTTAAGTATCTGATCGGACAGCGGCGCGTCCCTCTACCTTTCTACCTTTCCACCTTTCCACCTTTCCACCTTTCCACCTTTCCACCCGTCCCCCTTCCCCTTGCCCCCCTCCCCCCTTGCCTCCCCTGCCCTCTTCCCCTATACCCCGCCCTTCACCCGCTCCGGTTGGAGGCTGAACGGGGGCTCGTGCGCGGCTGCATTCCGGCAATCGCAAGCGAGAGGAGCGAACGGCTCCGTCCCCCAGTGTCTTCTCCTTTGGGTACTCGATCGGCCTTTCCCGTGCGCGCAACGCACTGAGGCCCATCAGGGCTTTGCGCCGGAGGGATGACGCGTCAGGACCAAGATCCCGGCGTGCCACACAAACGAAAGGCTATCCGTATGCCGCTCTATGAGCATACGTTCCTGGCGCGCCAGGACGTGACCCAAGCCCAAGTCGAAGCGCTGATGAAGGAATTCGAAGGCGTTATCACTGCGGGCCAAGGCAAAATTACCAAGCAGGAATACTGGGGCCTCAAAGGCCTCGCTTTCAAGGTCAAGAAAAACCGCAAGGCGCACTACGCGTACTTCAACATCGACAGCCCGCCGGCAGCCGTTGCCGAAATGGAGCGTCTGATGGGGATCAATCCCGACGTCGTGCGCTTCCTGACCGTGCGCGTCGAAGCGCTCGAAACAGAACCCTCAATTCAAATGCGCAAGTCCGATGATCGCGGCGACCGTGGTGATCGCGGCGATCGCGGCGGCTTCGGCGGCGGCGGTGGTCGTGGTGGCTTCGGCGGCGGCGGTGGCCGTGGTGGCGATCGCGGCGGCTTCGGCGGCGGCGGTGGTGGCGGCGGCCGTGAAGGCGGCTCCACTTTCCGCCCCAGACCTCCCCGTGAAGGTGGCGCTCCTGGTGGCCCAGGTGGTGGTGGTGGCTTCGGCGACCGCGGCCCGCGTCCGCCTCGCGATGGCGATGCGCCACGCCCGCCCCGTGACGCTGATGCGCCTCGCGCCCCGCGCGACTCTGATGCACCACGCACACCTCGTCCGCCACGCGACGCCGGTCCCGGCTCGACGAATGGTGGTTCAACTTCTGGCTCGGAGGGCTAACACATGGCTGAAATCGCAGCACCAGGCGCTCCCGGGCGCCGTCCGTTCCATCGCCGTCGCAAGTCGTGCCCGTTCTCCGGCGATAACGCGCCGAAGATCGATTACAAGGACGTGCGCACGCTGGGCCGTTACATCTCCGAGCGTGGCAAGATCGTGCCGAGCCGGATCACGGCCGTGTCGGCCAAGAAGCAGCGCGAATTGGCCAAGGCCATCAAGCGCGCCCGCTTCCTCGGCCTTTTGCCGTACGTGATTAAGTAAAAAGTAGGCATAGGGAGTGGGGAATAGGGAGGTGCTACTCCCCTACTCCCTACTCCCCGCCTTCCCAACCGTTGGGCGACGACGGCTTCGGCCGGGCTCGCTCTAACCGCTCAAGCGGGACAGCAAGACGATGACGACGAACCAAGCTCTATTGGCAGTTGCAGCCGGGATCATCTCGGCCATCGTGTTCGCGTCGGCAACGACGGGCGCCCTGCTGCTGCGGTTCGTGCTGTTTTTCCTGACACCACTCCCCCTTTATCTGGCCGGTCTTGGTATCGGCCCGGTTGCAGCCGTCATCGCAGCCGTCGTTGCGACGATCGCAATTCTCTTGCTGACCAGTCCCGTTGCAGCACTCGTGTTTGCCGTCAGCGCCGGCTTGCCCGCAGCGTTGACGACGCGGCTGGCGTTGCTCGGGCGCGACGATAACGGCCAGATGGAGTGGTATCCACTCGGCCGTATCATCGCTGCGGCAGCACTGTTCGGCGGCCTGTTCGCGAGCCTGACCATGGTGCTGATGGGCGGCGACATGGATCTGCTCGCCAAAGCGATGCGCAGCATCGTCGAGGCCTTCGTCAAAAACGAAATGCCTCAGGTGCCGGGATCGCCGCCGCTGACCGACGCACAGATCACGGAAATCTCGACGCGCGCTTTGAGCTTCTTGCCATGGACGCTGGCAGCTCTCTCGCTCATCACCACGCTGCTCAATTTGTGGCTCGCCGGACGCATCACGCTGGCGTCGGGACGGCTGACCCGCCCGTGGCCCGATCTTGCGCAATTTGAGTTGCCGGCCGCCGCGACCGTTGTGCTGGTCATCGCGATCGCCGCGTCGTTCTTGGGCGGAATTCCAGGTCTCGTCGCGGGCGGTTTTGCCGGCGCCTTCACGATGGCGTTCGCGCTGATGGGCCTGGCCGTGGCCCACGTCGTGACGCGCGGCACACCGTGGCGCAACTTCATTCTCTCGGCGCTCTACGCGGCGCTCATCCTCTACACGCCGGCTGCGACACCACTGTTGGCGCTGGCCGGACTGGCCGAGACAATTTTCCATTATCGCTCTCGCGGCAGCGGCACTCCGCCGCCAGGAGCGCAATAAGCAACGAGCCAAACCTAAACTCACTGATCCACAATCAATCACTACGCACCAAGGAGCACGTCACCATGCAAGTCATTCTACTTCAGCGCATCGGCCGCCTCGGCCAAATGGGCGATGTCGTCAACGTGAAAAACGGCTACGCGCGCAACTTCCTGCTGCCGCAAAAGAAGGCGCTGCGCGCTACCGACGAGAACCGCAAGGTGTTCGAAGGCCGCCGCTCGCAGCTCGAAGCCGCCAACCTCGAACACAAGAAGGAAGCTGAAAGCGTTGCGACCAAGCTCGAAGGTCAGACCTTCGTGTTGATCCGCGCCGCGGGCGACACGGGCCAGCTCTATGGTTCGGTCTCGACGCGCGACGTCGCCGAAGTCATCCACGCCGGCGGCTTCACCGTCGATCGCAACCAGGTCATCCTCGAAAAGCCGATCAAGGCGCTCGGCGTCACGGCGGCCAAGGTGCAATTGCATCCAGAAGTCGTCTGCAACGTCAAACTCAACATCGCCCGTTCGCAGGACGAAGCCGATAAGCAATCAAAGGGCGAGAACGTTTCGCACATCAAGGACGAAGCGCTCGAACTCGAGACGTTCAAGGGCGACATCTTTGAAGCCGGCTCAGAGCCCGACGCGGAGTAACCGGCAGCCGCAAGGCAACCGACGGTATAATCATCCCCAAACACGCGCGGACATTCGCGACCTGTTTGGGGATGATTACCTCGATCCAATCTGGCTCAACCGAGCGCCGCCGCAGTTTTACGGATAGGCGGACCGGCTGCCACTCGGCCTATTCTGGCGAGCGGACATCTGAGCACATACTCAAATCCGTCCGCGCCAAACCCGCTGTGAGCTGTGCCGCCAAGTTGGCTCGGCACAAGACGCCCAATCAGAATACTGCCAAATCCGCCAGTCTGATGCGAACCCGCTGCCGGCATCACCCCGCCACGCTCGACCCAACTCAACTCGAACGTCTCGGGTTTTCCAGCGGTCACTTTCCAGCTTACTTCGATATGACCGCCGTTATTGGCGAGGGCGCCATACTTGATCGCATTCGTCGCCAACTCATGCACGACCAACGCGATATTTTGCGCCGTGTCGGACGACACGACAATGTGCGGCCCCTCGGCGTCAGCACGATCGAAGAAGGTCTCAAATTCCAGCTCGATGATATCGTGCAACGCCGCCCCATCGACCGCCGAGTCATCGAACAGCGAGAACGTTCGCGCCAACGCATGCAGTCGATTCATGAGGGTGGTGCGCACGTCGTCGACAGAACTACTGCTATCCAACGTTCGCGAGGTGATCGATTGGATGATGGTCAACTGGTTTTTACCGCGATGCACGAGCTCCCGAATAAGCAATTGCTGACGCTCTTCAGCATTTCGCCTCGCCGTCACATCGCGCACCACTCCCCTCGCAAGAACCGGGGTTCTTCCCAAGCCAGTGCCGAGGAAAGTTGTTTTTCCAAACACCGCCAACCATCGTGGCGCCTGACCTTCGATATCCACACGATGCTCGACGCAGTATGTGCCATCGCCTGAAGTATCCAAGGCTTTGCTGAGTGCCGACGCGACCATTGGCTGATCGTCCGGATGGACCCGGCTGATCATCCGTTCAATTGAGATATCGTCTTCTGTCGCATCGACACCAAACAGCGCGCGCGACTGCTGGTCCAACGCTAGTCTCTGGCTGGCCGCATCGAGGTCCCAGATCCCCTGCTGCGCGGCATCAAGCGCCAACCGTAATAATTCATCACCGCGTCGCCGGCGTTCCTCTGCCACCGCCGCAAGCAAGATGACCGGAATGGCGGTCACCGCGATAAATTGTTGCATCAAAGCCAGTTGCTCGGCTGGCGTCAGGAGGCCCGCGCCGAATGCAACCGGATTTTGATTGCCGCCCCAAACTGCCATGAACGCCATGATCGCGAGCGCAGCAGTCGCGCCTCGCATCCCTGACCCAAGCGCCGCCCAAATCAAGAACGGGGTCACTTGCCATGCGTGCAAGTGGGCATAAGCTGAGCCGACGAACACGAGCCAGCTGACGACTGCGACTGCAGCAACAGGGAGCGCGGAAAGCATCATGCCAACCGGCTCGCGCTTTACGGCATCGTCGAGAGTAGCCCAACTCAAAACCAGCGGACCAACTATCAACGCGCCAACGAAACCGCCGACCACCCAGCGAGTGAAAAGCGTCAGAGCCTCAGTTCCCGGCAAATCATTCGAGATGGCAAGCGCCGCCGTACCGACAATCCCAGACACCAGTGGCTCGACCAGCGCCCCAAATGCGAGATAAAGCAATGCATCGTTCAGCCGATGGAGACGCCGATCAAACGACTTTCTCTCGAGGAAAATGGCCGCGCAATAAGCTCCGCCTGCGTTGCCAAAAGAAATTGCCAGCTCGACCATCAGCGGTTGTTGCGAACCGGAAAGATAGCCGGCCACTAACCGGCCAATGACGATCGCGGGCCATAACTCGGGACCACCGAGTAAAAGCGCGGCCAGCCCGAAGCCCGCTGCTGGCCAGATTGGCGAACCGGCGCCATTGACCTGGGCCCACTGCAAGCCCACGCACGCAAGAATTGCGTAACCTATCGCAACGGCCGCAAACGCCACAACGGTTCGATTACCCAGCATTAAACGTCTACCATGTTAACCGATATTGATACGTAGGGAGATCGCCCGCTCAACTCCAAACTATATCGTGCGCAATCTAATTGGACATTCGTTTTTTTGGCGAGCCGCGACCCGAACAGATATAAAGTCGGCGGGGCGATGGTTTTTTCCAATCCGATCAGCCTGCCGACGCTATTTACCTTGCGGGCAAAATACCGCCTGCGCATGACCTGTGCGCATGCCAAAAGAGGCCGCGCCGACCGTTAATCTGATTGCCAAAGGACGATATGAACAGCACCATTTTGGGTATCGTTTG
>JANOCZ010000199.1:0-30562 GCA_031412455.1 Hyphomicrobium sp.
CGTGACTTCTGGTTTTCTCTCAACTGGCAGAAGTCGGGCAACTTATTGATCATAATGCATAATCTTCCGTATTATTCGACATCTCGCGTTTGCTCAGTATTCGTGTATAAAGGGCGCACCGCGTAGGCCAAACCGCCTGCGCGGTATTCGTTTGCGACCTTGCTGGACGACATCCCGGCATGGCCGCTTTGTGAAGCTCCAAATTCGAAAGGAGATCTCGATGTCGGAAATTGCACCTCATCGTAAAGAGGCGAAGACGGCTGTTATTAAAGCCAGCGCCACCAAGACCAACGATACCGGTTCGCCTGAAGTTCAGATCGCCGTGCTCACGCACCGCATCAACGAGCTGACCGACCACTTCAAGCTGCATCGCAAGGACAATCATTCGCGCCGCGGCCTGTTGAAGATGGTCAGCTTGCGCCGTCAGTTGCTCGACTACGTCAAGAGCAAGGATAGCGGCCGCTATCAGAAGATCATCGAAAAGCACAACCTTCGCCGATAGTCCGTTCAATCGCGAGGCAGGCTCCGATGGCCGCCGACGACGCAGAAACCTAGAGAAGCAAGCCATGCGCTGCGCCCAACGGGCGCCGGCGCATGAGGCGTTTGTGTTTCATCGTGAAGCGCTCACGCATCCGTCCGTGGATAAGAGAAAAGCAAAAACGAAAGACCGAAAACATGTTCGATATTCATCGCGTGGAAATTGACTGGGGTGGCCGCAAGCTCAAGCTTGAAACTGGCCACATGGCGCGTCAGGCAGATGCCGCCGTGCTTGCCCAATACGGCGAAACGACAGTGCTCGCGACCGTTGTCGGCGCGCGCTCCGCTAAGCCTGGCATCGACTTCTTCCCCCTTACCGTAAATTACCAGGAGCGCACTTACGCTGCCGGTAAAATCCCAGGCGGCTACTTCAAGCGCGAAGGCCGCCCGACGGAAAAAGAAACACTGACATCGCGCCTGATCGACCGGCCAATTCGGCCCTTGTTCGTCCAAGGCTTCAAGAATGAAACGCAGGTCGTCGTGACCGTCATGTCGCATGATCTCGAAAACGATCCCGATGTGCTTGGCATGGTCGCGGCATCGGCAGCCTTGACGCTTTCGGGTCTGCCGTTCCTTGGACCGATCGGCGGCGCGCGCGTTGGCATCATCAACGGCGAGTATGTGCTGAATCCAATGGTCGATGAGATGAAAGAGTCGTCTCTCGATCTCGTCGTCGCTGGTACGCACGACGCAGTGATGATGGTCGAATCGGAAGCCAAGGAATTGTCCGAGGAGCAAATGCTCGGTGCCGTCATGTTCGGCCACAAGCATATGCAGCCGGTGATCGAGGCGATCATTAAGCTCGCCGAAAAAGCAGCCAAAGAGCCGTGGGACATTCAGATCCCCGACAAGGGCAAATACAAGTCGCAGGTGTCCACGATCGCCGAAGCGGCGCTCAAGGAAGCCTTCTCGACAAAAGAAAAGGCCAAGCGCAACGATCTCGTCAGTGCCGCCAAGAAGTCGGTCATGGCCGGAGTTGCGATTCCAGCTGACGACGCCAACGAAAAGGTTTTGCTGACCGACGCGTTCAAGGCGCTCGAGATGGACATCATGCGCGGCGACGTCTTGAAGACCAAGCTGCGTATCGACGGTCGCGACCTCAAGACCGTGCGGCCGATTTTGTCGGAAGTGCACGTGTTGCCGCGCACGCATGGTTCGGCGCTGTTCACGCGTGGTGAAACGCAGGCGCTGGTCGTTGCGACACTCGGCACTGGCGAAGACGAGCAGTTCGTCGATAGCCTAGAAGGCACGAAGAAAGAAAACTTCCTGCTGCACTACAACTTCCCGCCCTACTCGGTCGGTGAAGTGGGCCGCATGGGTTCGCCCGGACGCCGCGAAATCGGCCACGGCAAGCTCGCATGGCGCGCCATTCGCCCGATGCTGCCGACCAAGGAAGAGTTCCCTTACACGCTGCGCGTCGTATCGGAAATCACCGAGTCCAATGGTTCATCGTCGATGGCGACTGTGTGCGGCGCGTCGCTTGCACTTATGGACGCCGGCGTCCCGTTGAAGTCGCCGGTCGCGGGTATCGCGATGGGCCTCATCAAAGAAGGCAATGACTATGCCGTCCTGTCGGACATTCTCGGTGACGAGGATCATCTGGGCGATATGGACTTCAAGGTAGCTGGCACCGAGAATGGCGTGACGGCGCTGCAGATGGACATCAAGATCACCGGCATCACCGAAGAGATCATGAAAATCGCGCTCGGTCAGGCACAAGCTGGCCGGATGCACATCCTGGGTGAGATGGCGAAGTCGATCACGGGTGCACGCGCCGAACTTGGCGAACATGCGCCGCGTATCGAGACGATCAAGATTCCGACCGATAAGATCCGCGAAGTGATCGGCTCGGGTGGTTCGGTGATCCGCGAGATCGTGGCTGAATCGGGCGCCAAAATCGACATCAGCGACGACGGCACGGTGAAAATCGCGTCGGCTAATCGTGAGTCGATCGAGAAGGCAATGGCGCGCATCAAGGGCATCACGCAGGAGCCCGAGGTCGGGACGATCTACAAAGGCAAGATCGTCAAGATCATGGAATTCGGCGCGTTCGTGAACTTCTTTGGCTCGAAGGACGGCCTCGTGCACATTTCGCAGCTGTCCAACGGCCGCCCGGCGACTGTCGGCGAGGTCGTGAAGGAGGGCCAGGAAGTGTTCGTGAAGCTGCTCGGCTTCGATGATCGCGGTAAAACGCGACTGTCGATGAAGATCGTCGATCAGACTACGGGCGCGGAAATTCCGCGGGCTGAAGGCGAACCTGAAGAAGTGTTCGAATCGCGTCCGCCTCGCCGAGAAGGTGCGGGCGGCGGGCGTCCCGGCGGCGGTCGCGGTGGTCCGCGTCGCGGCTAACATCATGCAATAAAAAAGGGCCGCTGGAGCAAAACTCCAGCGGCCCTTTTTTAATTCGTTAGATGCTTATCTATACTTGCAGGTTTTGTAGCCCCAGAAGTTCGTCGTGCAGCGGGCAGATGTGCATTGGATGCGTCCGACGCCACGAACATGCTTGTGGGAGCTGTTGATGCTCACTGTCCGCCGGCAGGTGCGGTGCCAGCCATGCGTTTTCTCGATTTGCGAACTAGCGGCGGCGGTAGCCTTGAGCGCGCTCGACGACGGCAACGATGCTGCCGAGAGAGGCAGCGTGGCCGCGATGATGCCGGCGGCCGCTACGACGGTCGCAATCGTGATTTTGGAAAGCATACAGATCCTCCTATTGTCGCCATGACAGCCCTGTGTCCAGCGTCCCCTACTCTTGCGTGCGCAAACTAGCGCAGCTGATGCGCCGTCGCCAATAGCTCAATTGTGGCTAGTTGCGATCACAGAAGGGCGGGCATCGCGACCATGCCCAAATCGTCAATAAGTCCGATGTTTGAGATGGGTTATTTGCTGTGTCCAAAGAGCGTCACGCCCTGGAGAACGACTTAACGTCGGGCCAGAACACGCGCGCTTTGGCGCTGACGTCGACGGGATCGCCGGTCGTCAGCAACGTCAACCGGCCACCCGTGTCGGCGTCCAGATAGTGCGGACGGCGGTGGAGATAATCCTCGAAGCTGTCAGCGACGACGTCTGGTTGCGAGAGGATGCGTGTGAAAGGGGGCAGGTGACGGCGAAAAATGTGCTCAACGAGCGGGAAGTGCGTGCAGCCGAGAATCGCGCGGTGCGGCGGCGCGTTTTTGGTTTGCCGCATAATGCCGTCTACTCCGTCGATCACGAGACGCTCGAGCACGGGTTCAGGTTGTCTCGATTCAATGGCGCCGGCCAGCTCAGCGCAGATTTGCTGCACTACCGTCACCTTGGGGCAGCGCTTGCGGATTTCCTCGGGGAACACGTCCGACGATATGGTCCGCGTGGTCCCGAAGATCGCGACCGTATCGGTGTTGTTTTTTTGAGGGTACGCCGGAGACGTCACAGCCCATGGCGTTTGGGTCGCTGCTTCGACAGTCGGCGCGACAATGCCGAGTACGTTATGTGAGCCAGCCCACCGGCTCTGCGGCAACCACTGCTGTTGCAGGCGGCGCAAGGCAACAGCCGTCGCCGTGTTGCAGCCGAGAAGGACCAATTTCGCGCCGCGCGAAAAAAGGTCGTCTGCCTTGGCGCGCGTGAGTTCAACGATTTCGTCAGAGGCGCGATCGCCGTAGGGGACGTTGGCGTGGTCAGCCAAGTAGATGAAATCGGCGTGCGGGAACCGCGCGGTGAGTGCGCGTAGTATCGTGAGCCCGCCAAGGCCAGAATCAAAGACGCCGATCATGACGGCGTGTTTCCGATGCTATGGGCATCGCCGTCAAGCGGCTGTCAGGAGACCGCGAACGCAAAAAGAATCCGCCCGGCTCCAGCCGGGCGGAGTGAATGACCTAACAGCCATAACTACCAGCGGCAGCGACGCTTGCAAACACGCACCGGACCAATGCCCGTGCACGAACGCCAGCAACGTCGGCCATAACCATATCCGCCACCGCGCCAGCCGCGATTACCACGCCATCCGCGATTGCCGCGCCAGCCATGGTTGTGACGGTATGAACGCCAATGAACGGACTGCACCGTGCTCGATTGGCCAGCGTCGGCGCCTAGTGCGTTAGCTGCGTTGACCGGAAGCGCAGAGGCGCTCGTCGCGCATGCAAACGAGAGAGCTGCCGCGGCAGCGAGTGACAAAATCGATTTTTTCAAAATGCGTTCCTCCACCTTAAAACTCACGTGGAAAGCGAACGTCAGACGTGGGCAAAAGTTCCGCTTACTGTGCTCAGCCGCGCAGGCTTCTATCGAGGCTTTACTGGGCTGCTTCGGACGGCGTTCGGCCGGGTGCTTTCGACTCGGCGTCCAATTCTTTGAGGGTCTCAAGGGTCGGCATGGCCACAGTATTGTAGCCGCAATCGACGAAGTGGACTTCCCCGGTAACTGCGCCCGACATTGGCGACAGGAGATACAACGCCGCGCCGCCGATCTCGTCCAGCGTTGGTGTGCGTTTCAGCGGCGAGTGATCGCGCTGGTAATTGAAAATTGCACGCGCGTCCGAGACCCCGGCGCCGGCCAGGGTGCGCATCACACCGGCGGACAACGCGTTCACGCGAACTCCCTGCTGGCCGAGGTCGGCGGCGAGGTAGCGGACTGACGCTTCGAGTGCAGCTTTGGCGACGCCCATGACGTTGTAGGATGGTACCCAGCGGGTGGCGCCGCCGTAGGAGAGCGTCAGCAGCGAGCCGCCGTTTGGCATTAGCTCAGTTGCACGTTTGGCGATTTCAGTGAACGAGAAGCACGAGATGACCATCGTGTTGGTGAAGTTCTCGCGCGAGGTGTCGGCGTAACGGCCGGCCAATTCGCGGCGATCGGAAAATGCCAGCGCGTGGACGACGAAGTCGAGGCTGCCCCATTTGGCTTTGATCTCGTTGAAGACCTCATCGACGCTCGCTAGATCAGAAACATCGCACGGCATAATCAGGTCTGAGCCCAACGACTCAGCGAGTGGGACGGCGCGGCGGCCGAATGCATCGCCTTGGTAGGTAAAGGCGAGCTTGGCTCCCTGGCCGGCCAATACGCGGGCGATCCCCCAGGCGATCGAGCGCTCGTTGGCGACACCCATCACAAGGCCGCGTTTGCCCGCCATCAACGGACCCGGCTTGGTGATGTCGAACTCAGTCATGGGAGCCTCTTAATCCTTACTTGCAGTATTATTGATGCCCAAAGCGCATACGAGCGCTGAAGGGTTAATTATCGTGCCGGCGGAAAATCAGCGTAGCGTTCGTGCCGCCAAATCCAAAGCTGTTCGACATCACACAGTTAAGCGACGCGTTGTCGATGCGGCTGCGCACAATCGGCATATCGGCGAACGCTGGATCGAGCTCTTCGATATTGGCGCTCTCGCAGATGAATCCGCTCTTCATCATCAGGAGGGAGAAGATGGCCTCCTGGACGCCGATGGCACCGAGCGAGTGGCCGGTCAGTGATTTCGTCGATGCGATCGGCGGAGGGGCGTTGCCGAAGACGGTGCGGATCGCGTCGATCTCCTTGGCATCGCCGACGGGCGTGCCGGTGCCGTGCGGATTGATGTAATCGATTTTCGGTACGGGCTTGCCGTCGAAGCCGCGCATCGCAAGTTGCATGCAACGCGCCGCGCCCTCTCCGGATGGCGCGACCATATCATAGCCGTCAGAGGTCGCGCCGTAGCCGGCGACCTCGCCATAAATTTTGGCGCCACGCGCTTTGGCGTGTTCGAGTTCCTCGAGCACGACGATGCCGGCGCCGCCCGCGATGACGAAGCCGTCACGATTTTTGTCATAGGCGCGGCTGGCCTTTTGCGGCGTTGCGTTGAAGTCCGACGTCATTGCGCCCATTGCGTCGAACAGATTGGAGAGCGTCCAGTCGAGTTCCTCGCAGCCGCCGGCAAACATCACGTCCTGTTTGCCCCATTGGATCAGTTCAGCCGCATTGCCGATGCAGTGGGCGGAGGTCGCGCACGCCGAAGAGATTGAGTAGTTGGTGCCCTTGATTTGAAAGGACGTAGCCAGCGCGGCGGACGGGCCAGAGCACATAGCCTTGGGCACTTCGAACGGGCCGATTTTCTTTGGTCCGCCTGATTTCAGCGTCGTCTCCGCAGCTTCGACGATCGCGCGCGTTGAGGGGCCGCCCGAGCCGACGACGATGCCGGTGCGTTCGTTGACGACGTCAGATGCTTCGAGGCCGGCATCGCGGATCGCTTGGTCCATAGCGATCCAGTTCCAGCCGACGCCGGGGTTCATGAAGCGCTTTGGTTTGCGGGGGACGATTGATTCCCACTCGAGTTTCGGCTCCCCGTGAACCTGGCATTTAAAGCCGAGCTCGGCATATTTTTCGGACCGGGTGATCCCGGATTTGGCATCACGGAGGGAAGCCAGCACTTCTTGAGTGTTGTTCCCGATCGAGGAAACAATGCCCATCCCGGTTACTACGACGCGCCTCATGCGCTTCAAGTCCCTTCATCACTGTAGGCGCCGACGAGAGGCGGCCCCACTTTGGATTGCTCGATCAGACGCCGTCCGCTGATTTCAACAGAACGCGCAGGTCTTTGGCGGTATAGATAATCTCGCCGTCGGCTTTTAGGATCCCGTCGGCTTCGGCGAGTTTTAGCTTGCGGGCGATGACGCGCTTGATGTCGATGATGTATTCGAGATGTTTGACGTCAGGCGTGACTTCACGCGTAAACTTGACCTCGCCGCAACCCGAGGCCCGGCCCTGACCCGTCAGGCCCAGCCAGCCTAAATAGAAACCGGTCAGCTGCCACAGAGCGTCGAGGCCGAGGCAGCCGGGCATCACCGGATCACCTTTGAAGTGGCAATCGAAGAACCAGTTCAAGCGATCATTGCCTGCGACCTTCAGTTCGGCGACGACGGTGCCTTTGCCGTGGAGGCCGCCGGATTCGGAGATTGTTGAGATCCGGTCGAACATCAACATTGGCGGGAGTGGAAGCTGCGCATTACCTTGGCCGAACAGCTCGCCGCGGCCGCAAGCCAGGAGATCGTCGAATTCGTAGCTCGAACGGCGTTCCGCCATCTTTGGCCCTCGTGCACGGTCACGCGCTCCGGCGGCAGAAGCCGATGGCGCCGTTAATGGTCGGCGGTTGGTAACACAGTCATTCCAGCAACGAAAGGCGCGGTGGATGCTACCGGAAATCGGGTTGTGCGTTAAATCCCGCCAAACCACAATAAAGGCGCTTGTTGCGGCTATAGGCATCAGCGGATATGCTATTTAGCCCGTTCCCCTGATGAGCCGCGTGCATACCTATCACAGCGGACCTATCATATCGGGCCGGCCAGAAGCGTAGACGGTGACATGACCAAAACAGTTTCTTCAAGGCCAAATTCGTCGGGCGACGCGACTGTCGCTGAGGTGATCAAGGCCGCTGGCCTCCGACCGACACGGCAGCGCTTAGCTCTCGGCGGCCTCTTGTTTGGCGCGGGTGACAGGCATGTCACTGCCGAGCAGCTTCACGCCGAGGTCGAGGCGCTGGGCGAACACGTGTCGCTTGCGACCGTCTATAACAGTCTGCATCAATTCAAGCGGGCGGGCCTCGTGCGCGAGCTGGCGATTGACGGGTCCAAAGCTTATTTCGATACCAACACGTCGAACCACAATCACTTTTTGCTCGAGTCGAGCGGTGATCTGATGGACATTCCAGGCAATAGTATCCAGGTCAGCGGGGTGCCGGCGCCGCCGGACGGGATGACCATCTCGCATATCGACGTGATTGTGCGGCTGGCTAAAAAGTAGAGCGTTGCGATCACTTGATGATCTCGCTGGGGTAGGCGCCCCAGAGTTTTTTCTGTTCAACAAAGCCGTTGTATTGCTCGACCGTGACGCGGCACCAGAGGCCGTCGCAGCTGTGAAGGTTGGCGATCACGCCCGCTTCGACGTTGGCGACAACTCCTGAACTCGACGAGTCTCTCGAAAAGATCGCGACGATCGGCGCGGCCGTCGCCGCTTTGCGTTCCCACGGCAGAATTAGAGCTGTGCGCCGGCCGGAGAGGAACGACTGCAGGACCCACCCTTGAGCCCCATCAGCATCCCGGACCTGACGCCAGCCTTCGAATTCCTTGACGACCTCGAGTGGTAGGCCGGCGCGCCGGTAAACCCAGCCCGTCGGATAATCCGTGCCGGGTCCGTTGCGCATGTTGACGCGGTCTGATTTCAGACTGACAAAGCGCGGCACGGGTAGCCCGCTGCCGGTCGGGACGGCGCCTTCGCTCGGCGTTGCGGGCGGCGGGGGCTCTGGGGTGGCGGTTTGCGCTTGAGACGGGAAAGATAGTGCGGCGAGGCAGGCCAGAGTAAATGCCGCGAGGCGGCGTCCGCGAGCGAACTGGGGTGATGGGCTAGCGGACATCGGTGGCTGCTTTCGGAAAAGGCGGCGATGGTTTGCAACAATTTCTATTGAGTTTGCATCGCAATTGGGATCGTTTTCTGGCTGAACGCCGACCGTAAACAGCACTTTGTCAACGCAATGCGTTCTGGTAGACACGGGTCGCGCTTGTGCGGGCCTATTCTGCACGAGCGTTCACACGCTCCCCCAGGATTGCCTCAGACGGAATTCAGATGCCAAGTAGTGCCAAGAAGCCGCTCGTCGTTGTGTCGCGGAAGCTCCCCGATGTGGTTGAGACGAGGATGAGCGAGCTGTTCGATGTGCGGCTCAATCCCGACGACAAACCGATGTCGCAGGCCGACTTGATTGCGGCGGTGCAGATTGCCGACGTTCTCGTGCCGACCGTCACCGATCGGATTGATCGCTCCGTGTTGACGCAAGCAGGGCCGAATTTGCGGCTCATCGCCAACTTCGGGACCGGCGTCGATAACGTCGACCTCGATACGGCGCGCAATCGCGGCATCATCGTAACGAATACTCCAGGGGTCCTGACCGAAGACACGGCGGACATGACAATGGCGCTCATCCTTGCAGTGCCACGGCGGGTCGCGGAGGGCGCTGCATATATGCGCGATCCAGCTAACAAATGGACGGGATGGTCGCCAACGTGGATGCTCGGCCACCGGATTTTTGGCAAGCGGCTCGGTATTGTCGGTATGGGCCGGATAGGCCAGGCGGTCGCGCGGCGCGCTAAGGCGTTCGGCCTGCAGATCCATTATCACAACCGGCGGCGGGTGTCGGAAGGTCTCGAGCAAGAGCTCGAGGCAACCTACTGGGAAAGCCTCGACCAAATGCTCACGCGGGTCGACATCGTGTCGATCAACTGTCCGCATACGCCGGCGACATACCATTTGCTGTCGGCGCGGCGGCTCAAGCTGCTGAAGCCCTCGGCGTACATCGTCAACACAGCGCGCGGCGAAGTCATCGATGAAAACGAGTTGGCGCGATTGCTGGAATCGGGAGCGATCGCCGGCGCGGGTCTCGATGTCTTCGAGCACGAACCAGCGGTGAATCCCCGCCTGCTCGCCTCCGATCGCGTCGTCGCGCTGCCGCACATGAGTTCGGCGACCATCGAAGGCCGCATCGATATGGGCGAGAAAGTCATCATCAACATCAAGGCATTTTCGGACGGCCACGCGCCTCCCGACCGGGTGCATCGAGCGATGCTTTAGCGGCGACGGGCCACGGAACGCGCGTGTTCTCTATTTAGCGACACATGCGGGGTCGCCGACCGCGCGATGCATGGTCAGGTCGTGGATCGTCGGCGAGTTGCCAGAGAGCGGGTTGTCTGGATCCCAGGCAACCTCGATTGTGTCGAAGCGGCTCTGCAACGCATCGTAAATGACGAGTTTCCCGGCAAGGCTCTCGCCTAGACCCAGGATTTCCTTGATCGTCTCGACGGCTTGCAAGGTGCCCACGACGCCGGCGACGGGCCCCAAGACTCCCACCTCCGAGCAATTCGCGACAAGCCCTGGTGACGGTGCTGTTGGAAATACGCAGCGCAGCGTCGGGTACGGCGTTCCGTCAGGCTTTTGGGCGAACGGTTTGAACACCGAGAGGTAGCCGTCGAGGCTGCCAAGTGCGGCGTAGATGAGTGGCTTGCGGGCAAAATAGCAGGCGTCCGACACGAGATAGCGCGTCGCGAAGTTGTCCGACCCGTCGGCTACGATGTCGAAGCTCGAGATCAGTTCGAGTGCGTTGTTTGGATCTAAGCGCTGGGGAAAAGTTTCGACAACCGTGTGTGGGTTGAGGCGCTTGATTGCGTCCGCTGCGCTTTCGACCTTTAGTCGTCCCGACGTCTGGGTGTCGTGGATCACTTGACGTTGCAGGTTATCTATCGAGACGCGGTCGTCGTCGATGATGCCAAGTGTGCCAACGCCGGCTGCTGCTAGATACAGAAGAAGGGGGGAGCCGAGGCCGCCGGCGCCAATAATGAGAACGCGCGCGGCTTTCAGTTTTTGTTGCCCCTGGGCGCCAACTTCGCGCAGCACGAGGTGGCGTTTGTAGCGCTGAACCTCGTCTGCGGTCAGTTTCGCCATGTCTGCGAACTTAGGTTTTTGCCTGCGGATCTAGGAATAGTTCGCTCGAGTAATACCGTTCAGCGGAGGACGGCGCGAACGTCACGATCACTTTGCCGGCCATCTCGGGGCGCTGCGCGACCGTCAATGCGGCGGCGAGGTTGGCGCCGGTCGAGATGCCGCCGGGGATGCCTTCGACCTTGGCCAGCATGCGCGACATCTCAAGCGCCATCTCGCTTGGGACAGTGACGACTTCGTCAATCAAATCACGCTGAAGCACAGTGGGTATGAAGCCGGCGCCGATACCCTGGATCTTGTGCGGGCCGCGTGCTTGACCGGAGAGTATCGCGCTCGTGGAGGGTTCGACGGCGATCATTTTCAAGCCGGGGATTCGCTTTTTTAAGGCCCGGCCGCAACCCGTCAGCGTCCCGCCTGTACCCACGCCAATGACCATTGCATCTACCTTGCCGCCGGTGTCGTTGTAGATTTCCTCTGCCGTCGTCAACTCGTGGACGAGTGGATTGGCCGGGTTTTCAAACTGACCTGGAATGACAGCGTCAGGTAGCGTTTTAGCGAGTTCTTCGGCGCGGGCGACGGCGGCCGGCATGCCGCCTGGGCCAGGCGTCAAATCGAGTTCGGCACCGAGGTGCGCCAGAATTTTGCGGCGTTCGATCGACATCGTTTCGGGCATCACCAGGATCAAGCGATAACCGCGGGCGGCCGCCACGAACGCCAATCCGATACCAGTGTTGCCGGAGGTCGGCTCGATGAGCACCGTTTTGCCGGGCGTAATTTTTCCTTCCGCTTCAAGAGTGTCGATCATCGACACGCCGATGCGATCCTTGACCGACGACAGCGGATTGAAAAACTCGAGCTTCATCAAAATTTGCGCGGTCACGTTGGCCGCTGCGGTGACTTTCGACAGCCGAACAAGCGGCGTGTGGCCGATGGTTTCAGCAATATTTTCGTACACGCGGCCGCGGCCCCAAGTGCGAGTCGCGGCCAGGGTTTTGATGTTCATGTCGGTCATTGCGCGTCCTGATGATTTGGCTCTTCAACACTGCATAAGAGGCGGTGTTCCATTACCGCCGTTGTTGCAGGTTCGGCTTTGTTGCTCAAGGGCCAAAAGCGGAATTGGCTTTCGGTTTCAGCGCGCTGACGACTTGCGCGGCGTGCGGGACGAGCGCTTGGCGGAGGCCGTTTTCGCGATCGGCCGTTTTCGCGCAACGGGCGTCTTTTTTTGCGTCTGCGTGGCGGCAATCCCGGTCGAGCCGAAGCCACCTGCTCCCCTGGCCGAGTCTTTCAGTTCAGCAGTCTCGCGCAGATTGCAGCGCATGAGAGAGGCAAATACCAGTTGCGCGATCCTGTCGCCGCGGTGGATCTTGAAGTCATCGTCGCCGTGGTTGATCAGGATGACCTGGATCTCGCCACGGTAATCAGCATCGATCGTGCCGGGGCTATTTAATACGGTTACGCCGTGTTTCGCGGCTAATCCCGAGCGAGGCCGAACTTGCGCCTCGCTGCCGACGGGCAATTCGATGCACAGTCCTGTCGGCACGAGGGCGCGTGATCCGGGCTGTAAAGTTAGTGCTTCGTTGGCGGGTATCGCAGCGATCAGGTCCATGCCGGCGGACTGATCGGTTTGATAACTGGGTAGGGGCAACCCGGCCGCCGACGCCAAGCGGCGAACATTGACGGCGATGGGTTTTGGCGATCGCTTCATTGCGCATCGGACGCGGGTTGACCGAAATACTCGGCAACGCGTTGCAAAAGCTTTTCGGCGACGGCGGCCTTGGACATGGCGGGCCAACTTTCAACGTCGCGGGCGTCGATAACGTGGACCGTGTTGTGGTCGCCGCCCAGCACATTTGTTTCAGGTGAAACATCGTTGGCGACAATCCAGTCGGCGCCCTTTGACCGCAGTTTGGCCTTTGCGTAAGCGATAACGTTTTCGGTCTCAGCGGCAAAGCCGATCACGAGGCGCGGCCGATCCTTTTTGCGCTGAGCTATTGTTGCGAGAAGGTCGGGGTTTTCGGTCAGGCTCAGCGACATGACGTTTTTGTCGGCTGTTTTTTTCAGTTTATTGGACTGGGGTTGGGCGACGCGCCAATCGGCGACGGCTGCGGCGAAGATCGCGGCGTCGGCGGGAAGTGCGGCGGTCACGGCGGCTAGCATTTCAGCGGCGGTTGTTACGCGGACCACGCTGACATTTATCGGATCGGGCAGCGTTACGGGGCCAGAAATCAGCGTGACTGTCGCCCCAAGGTTGGCTGCGGCAGTGGCGAGCGCATAGCCTTGTTTGCCGGACGATCGATTGGCGATGTAGCGAACCGGATCGATCGGTTCATGAGTTGGCCCGGTCGTGATCAAGACGTGACGGCCAGTCAGCGGCAATGCGGAACCGAGCTGAGTTTTTGGCTGCGGGCTCGATGGCCTGAAAAGTTCGTCGATCTTGGCCAGCAAGTCGGGGACTTCAACGAGGCGACCCGGGCCCGCTTCATTGCGCTCCGCCATCTCGCCCACAGCTGGTCCGATGAAATGTACGCCGTCAGCGTGCAGCTGGGCGGCGTTTCTCTGTGTTGCACTATTCAGCCACATGCGCGGGTTCATCGCCGGAGCCAGAAGAATGGGTTTGTCGGTTGCGAGAAGGACCGACGTTGCCAGGTCGTTGGCGTGGCCGCCGGCCATCTTGGCCATCAGATCCGCCGTAGCTGGGGCGACGACGATCAGGTCGCAATCGCGGCTGAGGCGGATGTGGCCGATCTCGCGCTCGTCATCGAGACTGAAAAGATTTGTAAACACGCGCTCATTAGTTAGTGCGCCAACGGATAAGGGGGTGACGAACTGCTGGGCAGCGTCGGTCATGATGCATCGCACGGCGTGGCCGCGTTCACGCAGGCGACGGATCAGGTCGAGCACCTTATAGGCCGCTATGCCGCCGCCGATTATTAGAGTGATGCGTTTTATGCCGTTCACGCGCGCGGTGCTTTCCGATCAGTGGTTGCGCTGGTGTTTTAGCACGATCGGCCGTCAAAAACGGTTAAGCTCGATGCCGATACTTTAGCTCTTTTTCCCAACCTAGTTGCCGATCAGCTGACGGCGGATTTTAAGTATGCGGACGTGGGAAAAATTTTATGCGTTGACTTGACGCAGTCATAATCATGGGGCATGTTGCCCGCGCTTTGGTCGCGGACCGCACCTTAAGCCATCGAAAAATATAAGGTCCAAGTCTAGGGTCGAAAAGAACGGGGTGGCGCGGGAAACCGCACCGCCCCTTTCTCATTCCAGCGCGCCATTATCTTGCGCTTTGATCGTCGAACAGGTCACGTTTGTAGGTTTCTGGGACCAGGAAAAAGCCGACGACCGCCGTCATGGTGGCGATGGCGATCGGATACCACAGACCGAAGTAGATATCGCCGGATTGCGCGACCATCGCAAACGACGTTGCGGGTAGAAGTCCGCCGAACCATCCGTTGCCTATGTGATAGGGCAAGGACATGCCGGAGTAGCGAATGCGCGTTGGGAACAACTCGACGAGTGCAGCTGCAATCGGGCCGTAGACCATCGTGACCAGCAAAACGAGCGAAGTCAAAATCGCGATGATGCTCAGTTTCTGAACTGACCATATGTCAAAGAGCTTGGCAAAGTTGGCGAGGCCGTCTGCGGGCACGATTTCGATTTTGACCGTTTCGGGATCATTGGCTGACGGGTAGCCAGCGGCGGTTAGCGCGGCAGCCGTCGTCTTGGCGAAGTCGGGGTCCGCAACCGAGAGCGGCGCTGCGGAGTTCACGGTGACGGTCGCTGGAGTTCCAGGCGCGGCGGCGACGGTTTTGTATTGGACGCCCGACTTTGCAAGCAGCTCCTTGGCGACGTCGCAGCCGGACGTGAATTTCGATTTGCCGGTCGGGTTAAATTGAAATGAGCATTCGGCTGGATCGGCGGCGATCGTCACTACGGTCGTGTTTTGCGCGCGGTGCAGCGCCGGGTTGGCGATGCGTGTGAGGGTCATGAACAGGGGGAAGTACAAAATCGCGGCCAGCGCGCAGCCGGCCAGAATGATCGGCTTGCGGCCAATCCGGTCTGACAGACGACCAAAGAAAAGAAAGAATCCGGTGCCGATAATCAGCGCCCAGGCGATCAGAACGTTGGCGGTGAATTCCTCGACCTTAAGTATTTTCTGTAAAAAGAAGAGTGCGTAGAATTGGCCCGTGTACCACACGACGCCTTGGCCAGCGGTCAAGCCAAACAGCGCGATGAGCGCGATCTTAGCGTTCGACCAGGTGCCGAACGCCTCTTTCAGGGGAGCTTTAGACTCGGTGCCTTCCTCTTTCATCTTTTTGAAGGCGGGGCTCTCGCTCATCTGAAGACGAATGTAGAGGGAAATCGCGAGCAAAACGATCGAGGCTAGGAACGGGATACGCCAACCCCATGCTTTGAAAGCATCGATCGTCGTGCCGTTGTCGAGGACCACGGGTGGATAATTGGCGTTGATTGTGATTTGCGTGAACATGATCACGATCAACGACAGCAGCAGACCTAGTGTCGCCGTTGTTTGAATCCAGCTCGTAAAATAGCCGCGTTGATTGCGCGGGGCGTGCTCGGCAACGTAGGTCGCGGCACCACCATATTCGCCGCCTAGCGCTAATCCTTGAGCCATACGCAGTAAGATCAACGCTACGGGTGCGGCCGCGCCGATGCTCGCATAGCTCGGGAGCAGGCCAACAAGAAATGTCGATAGACCCATGATCACAATCGTGACCAGAAATGTATGTTTTCGACCGATAAGATCGCCCAGGCGGCCGAACACGAGCGCTCCGAACGGGCGAACGATAAAACCGGCTGCAAACGCCAGTAGCGCGAATATGGCCTGGGTCGACTCTGGGTAAGCGCTGAAGAATTGGGGGCCGATGACCGTCGTCGCGAGCGCGCCGTAGAGATAGAAATCGTACCACTCGAAGATCGTGCCGGCCGATGAGGCAATGATGACTTTACGCTCCTCGCGCGTCATCGGCTGCGTACGGTCGCGCGCCGCCTGCTCCGGATGAGCACTGGTCATGGTTGTCCCCCGAATTAATCGCCCGTCGTCTATGCTAAGCGGCCCGCAAAGCTTGGTCACGGTGGACGAGCCCCGGGACGCAGTCAATGCCGCCTTGATCGAAACGCGTTCTCGCGGCAAACACCGGCTTTGGGACGCAGCGCGCGAGCATATTTGTGTCTAACGAAAGCAATCATGCGGCACCTGTGGGATTGGCAGCATCATGAGTGAAGGGGATGTGCACGGTGCGAGCCGTCCGTCGCGTCGTTTGGTTTTGGCCAGCCTCGCCGCATGGATCGTGTTGGCACTCGCTCTGCCGCTTGGTGCGCTTACGCTTAACGCGGTCAAGTTCGCAGGATTTCCGCTGGGTTTTTGGACGACCGCCGTTTTCGTGTTGCTCGCATTGGCGGCACTGGCAATGGTGTTTGCCAATCGGGCGGGGGGTGAGCGAGGCGCCGAAGGCATTGTCCCGTCAATGCGATTTTCGGCGGAAGTCATCGGCTCAGCGGGGGTGATAGGGGCCATCGGGGCCATCGCGGCGCTTGGTTATGACGGTCTGGTCTTCCCGCTTGGGATGGCAGGCGGAATGGCCTTGATCGCGCTAATCATCGCGCCGCGGTTTTCGCTTTATCCTGTTGGTACGATCGCTGGCTTTTTTTCCGCCCGCTACGGCGGGGTATGGCCGCGGCGGTTGGCGTTGGCGATCACGGGAATAGCGTCCGTCAGTTTGCTCGCGGCGGATTTGCGCGGCGGAGCGCTGGCCGTGCAGGGACTTGTAGACGCCGGTTATTCGACAGCAGTTGCCGTCACGGCTGTGGCGCTGGTTCTCGTTTGGCTCGTGCGCTCCCTGGTCCGATTGCCGGCGGGCCGGGGCGCCGTGTTTGTCACTGTGCTGGCATCCATTCTCATTACCTTGTTTGCGCTGACGGTTTACCAGGGGCGTTTGCCGCTGCCGCTTTTCGTTTACGGGTACGGCCTCGAAGATCTGGCCATTCTCGAGCAAAAACTCATCGTGAACAGGCTTGCTGACGTGCGTTCTCTCAAACCCATGAGCGCGCCCTTCCTTCAATTCTCGATGATGAATTTCGCCGGCTTAGTTCTGGCGCTGGCGTTGGGTATTGCAGCGCTTCCATATGCGATCGGGAGACATGTCTCGCGGGCGACGGCCCAACCTGGAGCGGCGGCGTTCCGGGCCGCTTTGGCAACGGTTTGGACCGTCTGGTTCCTCCTCACTCTCGCAGCATTCGCGGTGCTCGCGCGATTTGCCGTCGCGGACCTGATCGGACGCGGGATTGAGACTGCAGCGCTGCCGCCAACACTTGTCGAGGCCAGTGGTCGAGGCTGGGTCAGTGTCTGCGGCGTGTCGTCATTTTCGGCTGCCGACATCGCGGCGGCGTGTGCCAAGACGAGCGGGAATCGTGGATTTTTGAGGCTCCAGGACGTGGCGTTTTCAAGCGACGGCTTTGTGGTCGGCGCGCCGTGGATCACCGGTCTGCCGCTGGTCGCATACATGCCGCTTTTGTTGGCGGCGGTTCTGGCGGCGCTGGTCACGGGCCATGCCATCATGTCGGGGTTTCTAGCTGCGGATGCCGAAGCCCGGCGCGCTGGCTCAGTCGATGCGACGGCTCTTGAACTGCGGTCGGTCGTCCTTGGCATCATGTTGCTGCTGGCCGCGCTCGTCCTGGCCATGGTCAGTGGGCAGGAAATCCCGGCATTATTCTCCGAGGGCTTAGCGATCATCGCCAGCGGATTGTTTCCAGCATTGATTTTGGGATTGTTCTGGCGGCGCATGACGCGGCAAGGCGCTGTCGCCGCGATGATTGCGGGCGTATCCGTGACGGGACTATACATCGCCGGTGCGCGGTATTTTCCGGTAGCGATGTTTGAATGGACGGGGGCGTTATCGGACGCGGCACCGGGTGCGATCCGCCGGTTTGCCTCGCTTAAGGCCGCTTTGTCGTCGGCGACGACTGAGGAGACGCGAGCCATAGCCTCGGCGGCGCTTTCGAAACACGCAGGTGCAATTGCGAATTGGTGGGGTTTGCGGCCAGCCGCCGCCGTTCTTCTGGGCGTGCCAATCGGGTTCGCTTGCGGTGCAATCGGTTCGCTTTGGCGGAGGCCGTTTCGTGGAGCCGTGGGGACGAATAACTGATTCCTACTCGCTTCGTGTGCGAGTCGTTCTAGAGTTCTGCTGCACAGGTGAGAGCGTGGGGGGAGATGGCGGATACTCTCTATGACATCGTCGTTATTGGTGGCGGCATCAACGGTGCCGGTATCGCCGCCGATGCTTCTGGCCGCGGATTGCGGGTCCTTCTGGCTGAGGCAGGCGATCTTGGCGGAGCCACGTCGTCGGCATCATCAAAGCTGATCCACGGTGGTCTCAGATATCTCGAGCATTACAAGTTCCGGCTGGTTCGAGAGGCCCTCGCTGAGCGCGAAGTGCTGCTGGCCGCCGCTCCACACATCGTTAGGCCGTTGCGGTTTGTCTTGCCCCACGTTGAGGGCATGCGTTCGCCGGCGATGCTGCGCGCTGGATTATTCCTTTACGATCATTTGAGTTCAAGGAAGACGCTTGGCGGCTCCAGAAGCGTCGATCTTCGCGCTGACGCGGCGGGTCAGCCACTCGCCGCAGATTTGCGCCGTGGGTTCACCTATTGGGACTGCTGGGTCGATGATGCACGGCTCGTCGTTTTGAACGCAATTGCGGCGCGGGATAAGGGGGCTCAGATTTTGACCCGGACGCCGGTGACCGGCTTGTCGGTCGAGGACGGCGTGTGGCGCGTGACGGTCGGCGATGGCGATGCTGCGACGCATCTGCATGGCCGGGCGGTCGTCAACGCCAGCGGACCGTGGGTCGGTCGATTGGCTGAGTTGGCAGCTGGTGGAGCGGGTCCTTCACCCGTGCCTGTGCGCCTCGTCAAGGGAGCTCATATTGTCGTGCCACGGATCGCGGCTGGAGCCGATGCTTATATTTTTCAGAGCAGCGATCGACGTGTCGTATTCGCGTTGCCGTTCGAAGACGCGTTTACGCTAATTGGCACCACCGACACCCCGTTTGCCGGTGATCCGCGGGAAGTGAGTGTGACGGCGGACGACCAGACTTACTTGCTGGCGGTCGCCAACCGGTTTTTGCGACAGCCCCTGAAAGTTTCTGACATCGTTTGGCAGTTTGCCGGAGTTCGGCCGCTCGATGATGACGGCCAGGAGGATGTCTCTGCCGTCAGCCGCGACTATCGCCTCCAGCTCGATACCAGCCGTGGGCCACCGATCGTGCATGTGATCGGCGGGAAAATTACAACCTACCGGCGCTTGGCGGAAGCGGCGTTGGTGCTGTTGAGCGATCATATCCCTATGGGTCCGACGTGGACGTCTCAAGCGGCGTTGCCCGGGGGAGATATGGGAAATCGGATGTACTCGGACTGGTTTGCCGAGCTGGCGCGTCAATTCCCAGAATTTGAGGTCCGAGAATTAAGTCGTTTGGCCCGGCGATACGGAACGCGCACTGCGAGTTTGCTGCAGGATGCGGAAATCGCGGCCGATCTTGGCCGCGATTTGGGCGGCGGCGTGAGGCTTCGTGAAGTTCAATATTTAGCGCGCGAAGAATTTGCAAAACGTGCCGATGACGTGATGTGGCGGCGCACGAAGGCCGCACTTCATGTGCGGCCCGGCGAGCGCGAAGCTATGGCCATCAACATTCAAAGGGCGATTGACGCCGTCTAGCGAGGCGAACGGCAAATTTCGAAGACTTGGGCTTTACTGCTCAGTACAGTCCAGTCGCTAGTAGTTAATGCGGCGGCTGGCCGCACAGATGCGCAGCTCATCCTGTGGATAACTTCCGATTTTCATCGTTAGCGACAAATCGACTGAGTATTCGAGCTCGAGCCAAGTCCCCTTAAAGTAGTTCTGCTCCGCATAAACCGCTGACTATTACTATCTTCTAGTTCATTAACCATGTTGATCAATTCCGGCTCGTCTTTGCGGCGACTCGCGTGTAGCGCAACCCTCGTCAGAGTGGTTAAGGCAACTATTACGGCGACGGGAGCTGCGATCGGTATCGGGCATCGCACTACGCCGATGAAGGGAGTTTTCATGTTAGGTTTGCGTAGCGGAAGTTTTGCGCGGTTTGCAGGGTTGGGCCTTGCCGCGTTGTTGATAGCGTCGCTGTCTGGCGTTGCGGCGCCGGTGATGGCTGCCGATGTTCCGTTCTGGGAGCAACGCGATATCGATAACGCGAAGCTCGCCTCGGTGACGAGGAGAAAGTTCTACAAAGCGGTCGCTAAAAAGCGGTCCAAGACCACTTACGCGGCGAAGCCGAGCAAGAAACTCGGCGGCTATGCCGCGGCAACAGAGCCGGTCAAGAAAAAGCATAAAGGCGTCAAAGTTGCCGCGCTTGGAAACACGTACTTTCCAGAAGTGAAACAGAAGAAGAGCCTTTCAGGCGGTGGCGTCAGCTGGGTTGCCTCGGCAGGCTGTCTCGATGGATCGCTTAAGGCGGTCATCCACCAAGTTGCGGCCAACTATGGTCCGGTGCGAGTTAATTCCACTTGCCGCAATAAAGGCCATAACCGCTCAGTCGGCGGCGCGCCCAAGTCCAAGCATCTGTCGGGCGACGCCGCAGATTTCCGCGTGTTCGGGAATGTCCGGGCGGTTTATGCCTACCTGAAGAGCAGTGGCAGCGTGGGCGGGTTGAAGCACTACGGTGGCGGCTTGTTCCACATCGATAATGGCGAACGCCGGAGCTGGTAGGCTCCCCGCAGCTTAGGCTTCACGCAGCTTTAGGCTTCAAACAGCTTAGGCTTCAAACAGGCACAGGGCGGTTTGGCTTGACCTCAAGCCTTCCGCCCTTCCGATTCTTGGGGCCCGTCTCGCTGTTGGTGCCCGTTCGCCCATCGGCGATTGCGCGATGCAGCAGCAGGACTGGCAGTAAGCCGATGAGGACGATTGCGACCGCGCCAACAGAAGCTTCCTCAAACTGTTCGGTCGCAGCCAAGCTGTAGATGCGCGTTGCCAGCGTCTCGAAGTTGAATGGCCGCAACAAAAGCGTTGCTGGCAACTCCTTCATCGTATCGACGAAAACCAGAAGTGCTGCTGCGCCCAAAGCGGGCTTGAGCATCGGCAAGTGGATTTGCCAAAGCGCCGACGCGGATTTGACGCCGAGCGTTTTTGCGGCGGCGTCGATGTTGGGGGAGATGCGCTCAAGACCGTTTTCCACAGCGCCCATAGCGACGGCAAGGAAGCGGCAAACCAGCGCTAGGGTGACCGCGAACAGAGATCCCGACAAAACCAATCCGGTCGAGACATCGAACGATTGGCGCATCCAGGAGTCGATGCCGTTATCGATTGCCGCAAGGGGGCCCAGGAGGCCGATCGCGAGCACCGTGCCGGGGAGCGCATATCCTAATCCTGCGATGCGGGCGGCGGTTCGCGTTACGCCCGTCGTGTGTAGGCGCTTGGCGTAGGCAAAGACCAATGCAAGCCCTACAGCGACGGCGCTCGTCAGGCCAGCTAGTACAAGACTGTTGCGTGCCGAAATGAAGAAGCCGGAAAAATCGGTCGCACCGACGTGGGATACTGCATGGTAGAGCAGGACCAAAAACGGAACAGCAAAGCCCAGCAGCACCGGAATAGCCAACATGAGAAGTGCCGTCGTGGCGCGCCAGCCATCGAGCGTATCAAACGGGATGGCGCGAAAGCGGCCGGTTGTTTCATGAAATGCCGCTTCGCCTCGCGCCGTTCGCTCGGCGACGAGTAAGGCGATGACGATAACCAGCAGCACGAGAGATAACTGTGCTGCCCCAGCCAAGTTCGAACGCTGCGTCCAGGTCGCAAAGATGCTCGCTGACAGTGTCTCGACGCCGAGGTACTGAACAGCTCCAAGGTCGTTCAAGCATTCCATCATCATAAGGGCAACGCCGGCGGCGATTGCCGGACGGGCCATTTTTAAAGCAATTGACCAAAACGTCTGAGTTGCCGTGCAGCCGAGCGTTCGGGCAACCTCGAGCGCGCAAACCGATTGTTGGACGAAGCTCGCCCGGGCCGTCAAATATACGTACGGATAAAGTACGCTGGAAAATAGCAAGATTGCGCCGGTGAGAGAGCGAAGCTCTGGAATAAGATGGGCGGTCCAACTGTCGGCACCAAACGCCGACCGCATAGCCGTTTGAACCGGGCCGGCGAAATCGAGAAGTTCAACGTAGGCGTAGGCGACGATATACACCGGCATCGCAAGCGGCAGCACGAGCAGCCGGTCGACCAACGTGCGTCCTTTGAAACGGAACATGGTGACCAACCACGCCGCCAACGTTCCGACAGTGCCCGCGATCGCACCGACGCCGACCATCAGCAGAAACGTGTTGTACAAAGCCGATGGCAACACGGTCGAGAGGAGGTGCGGCCATATATTGTTCGTGCCGGCGTTCGCCAACGCGAGCCACGTGACTGAAACGAGCGGCAGCGCCAAGACTACAGCGCAGGCCGCTACTGCCGATTGCCATGCGGTTGCCGAAGTTAGGAGACTTATCCGCGGTCGATGAGCGCTCAGGGCGCGAAGCTGCGATATTTTCATGCTCACTTCGCGCCGTGTTTCTCAATCCATACTGCACTCAGTTCAGGACGCGGCCTATTCGTAAGGCGCACGTCGCCGGACAGACCGACTCTGCGCTCAGCACCTGATTGGCAGATTTCAAGCAACAGGCAAAGGCCTGAGCGCCGATCAGAGTATCGCCGATATCTTCGCTGCCGATCAAAGCCGCGCACGATGCTTGGAGAGCATCGCGGACGTTGTGCTGGCATGCCGCAATCACGGAGATGGCCAGACACTCGTCACGGCAGAAGCCACGGCAACTGGGCGCCTGCACCTCAATTGGGCGTTCGGAGGTGGCGTGGACCGCGCGTGCAAAATGCGACAGGTCGAGCACGGCCGATTTCGCGTGCTCGACGCCGAGGGCGTGCGAATAGGCGCTCCAGGCCTCCTCCCACGCGCCAATGTCACCTGACGATAGACCTGTGATCCAGCAGCGAAACCCGAGGCCGACGAGGCGCTCGGGGATGCGAGTGCGCACAGCGGCTGGGGTAGCGTGGTTATAAGCCGGTGACCTGGGTGCGCGTAGGTTTAAGCGGATGGGAGGCATGGAACCTCGGAATTTTCTGAGAGACTGCGGAATGGCAATCGAATTGTCGCGTCTGCCTATTCAAGAATTCGGCAATTCAAGAGTTCGGCCCAGAATCGAACCGCACGCGATCAATCATTTCCGAGGCCTTCTTGCGCAACTCCGAGATTTTTATCAGCGGCAGCGGATCGGCCTTCAATTCCCCCCACGATTCAACGAGACCGGACGCTTTGACGCCTTTCACGACCGGGTATTCGCCATCGGCTTCGGCGTAAAGTTTCTGGGCTTCGTCCGAGACCATAAACTCCATGAGCCTCATCGCTTCAGCACCATTGGGCGCATTGGCGGCAAGCGCCATACCGCTGATATTAACGTGCGTGCCGCGATCATCGGCATTGGGAAATAGCATCTTGACGGCATCGGCCCACGGCTTCTGCTCGGGAGATTTCTGCATCGCGACCATGTAGTATGTATTGCCGATTGCGATGTCGCAGAGGCCCGCTTTGACGTCGCGCACCTGATCGCGGTCGCCGCCAGCCGGCTTGCGCGCTAGATTGGCTTTCACGCCGGTGAGCCAGGCTTCGGCTTTTTCTTCGCCGAGATTGGCGATCATCGAGGCGACGAGCGCGACGTTGTAAGTATGCTGGCCAGAGCGAACGCAAATTTTTCCGCGCCATTTTGGGTCGGCCAAGTCCTCATAGCGGATCGCATTTTCAGTTACGCGATCTTTGCTGGCGTAGACGATACGTGCACGCCGGGTGAGTCCGACCCAATGGCCGGCCGGATCGCGGAATTCGGCTGGAACCTGTTTCTCGATCACGGCCGATTTAATCGGGGCTGTAACGCCGGCGGCAACGGCCTGTGTGAGTAGGCCAAATTCATTGCTCAATAGGATATCGGCAGGGCTGTTTTTGCCTTCGGCGGCAAGGCGCTCTATCAGGCCCGCGTTCGCGAACACGACATTTGTCGAAATGCCAGTTTTTGCAGTGAAGGCCTGCAAAAGCGGTTCGATCAGTTTGGGTTCGCGGTAGGAGTAGATGTTGACGGTTCCGGCTGCGGCGGCTGGTAGGGCCGATGATGCGAAGCAAAGGAACGCGATAAGTTTGCGCGCAGCGGCGCGTCGAACGACGATCATCTTAATCTCCAATAATCGAGGTTCAAGGCCCCGGTATCGGTTGGCGTCTGGTCAGACGCGGTCTCCGTTTGGAGCCCATCGCAGAAATAGCCCGGGCGAGTACTGACGGTCAACGCAAACTTAGTTGCAGAATGTCGCGGCTCGGACTTAGAAAGATTATAATTTTCAATTCACTATGCTGCCCAGCGGTGCGCTGGGTCAGGTCCGCCCGCTCGCTAGCAGCTCTTGCGGAAAGGACACCATCACAACCGTTCCACGGCCAATTGCGCTGTCGATTTCGAATTCGGCACCCATGTCAGCGCACAGTCGGCGAGCCAAGCGAAGGCCCATGCCGCGACCGCCGCCAGGGCGCATTTTATGGTCGGGCTCGCCGTCACTAAGGGCGAGAGCAAGGGCCGCATCGCTCATGCCGTCGCCAGTGTCTCGCACCACGATGAAGACCGCGCCGTCGTCGAGGTCGCCTGTCGCAACGCGGATTTCGCCGCCAGCGGGCGTGAACTTGAGGGCATTGGTCAGGAGATTGAGAAGGACTTGCTCGATCGCTGTCGCATCTCCCCACACTGGCGGCAGCCCCGGCTGATCATCCAGGCGCAGCGTCAAAGATTTACTCGAGGCCAACGGTTGCAAACTCGAAATCGAGCGACTGGCGATTTCGGCTAGATCGATTGGCGTTGATGCGTCACTGGCCGACACCCCTGTGGTCAGCATATTGGCGATCACATTCAGTGCATGCGTGGCGCTGTTATGAATATCGGCGGCGTAGCCTAAATACTTGGGGTTTTGCATTGGGCCAAGCCGTTCATCGCGCATGATCTCAGCTGCCGCCGCAATTGCGGTCAACGGCGTTTTCAGTTCGTGCGCCAGTTTGGCGATAACTTCAGGTTCAAGCGCGGTGAACGGCGGGCCATCACGATTATGTGCGGGCTGGATTGCGTTAGGCAGCGCGCCGTTACTTGGTTGCGAGGCGGTTGGTTGGGGTTGACTTGGGCTCTCGATGATTGCGGCGGCGCCGTTTGCTTCTGAGGTTGTGCTGGTTTTGATCGCTTCTCCATCCACGATGCGCCGCGCAATTTCCTTTAACGTTTCGGAATCCTCACGCTCGACGCGACCGGGCTCGTCATCGTTGGCTGCACCTGACATGTTCGACGTCACGAGGGGTCGCGGATCGGATCTAGCCGCCGCAGATGGAGTGACGGAATTTTCGTCGGCGCCGGATTCGAAAACAATCACAACGTGCGCGCGGCAATTGGAATCCGCAGGTGTGAGGTGGCAGGTCTGCGTCGATGTTCGTCCAAACCGCCAGAAGATCAGTTCTTTGAAACGTGATTTTTCATCGTCGAGTTCGAGACTGCGGAGCGCAATGATAGCTGGCATTGTTGCGTCGAGGTCGAAAGGGAGGCGATCGGCGGGTGTTATGCCTAAAATATCGAGACCGCCTGCATTGGCGGCGATGACTGCCGATGTCTCAAGATCGACAATTGCCGCTGGGCGAGACTCGGCTTTCACCCGAGATCGATAGGCTCGATCGCGGTCTTCGGGGCTGGCAATCGGAACATTCGAAGACATATCTGAAAATAGCCATATTTTCTAAAGTGTTACCCTGTCGCACTGGTCTCGTCTATGGGCTTTAGCGCGGCGGTGTTGCCAACGCCGTGGGTTCTGCGGCGGATGCTGCGAAAAAATTGACGTCCGTGCGTTGAACCGCTCAGCGTTCGCTGGCTTTACGAATTTTGTTGAACTTTCAGCGTCCTAATGTGGGCAACTGTCTGATGTAGCTGGTTTCGCTCAACTCGGAATTGGCCGGCTCGGCTGCAATAGCGACGCAAGACGCCTCGGAGCAACCCAGCCGATGGAATAATGCGTTGGCAATGCCGTTATCTAACAGGCTGGCGGGGGGAAACGCCTTTGTCGAATGACATCCGGTACCGGATGGTGGAGTTGCTGCCGCGTCTGCGGCGGTTCGCTTACGCCTTAACGGGCAACTTGGACAGGGCTGATGACCTAGTTCAGGAGACGTGTGCGCGCGCCTTGGCGAGCGCTGATCAGTGGCAGGCAGGAACGCGTTTGGACAGTTGGATGTATCGGATTGCGCAGAATTTATGGTTCGATCGGATGCGCGCCAACAAGGTTCGCGGCGAGGTGGTCGATGTCGATACCGCCACCGATATCGTAGGCAGCGATGGTCGCGACGTCACGGAAAGCCGGCTCACGCTGCAGGCCGTATCGAAAAGCATTTCCGAGTTGCCTGCCGACCAGCAACTGATCATCGCTCACGTGTGCGTGGACGGGCTGTCTTACAAGGAAGCAGCAGAAGCCTTGGGCATTCCGATCGGCACCGTGATGAGCCGTTTAGCGCGGGCTCGACGCTCGTTGCATTTGGCTTTGAGCGCCAACGACGACGCAACACAGATTCTTGCCAAAGGAGGCGCGTCATGACTAAATTTTCCGATGAATTGCTGATGAGTTACGTCGACGGCGAACTCGGTAACGCGGATCGGGCTCGAGTCGAGGCCCACGTGGCGCAATCGGACGATAGCATCGCACGGCTGGAAATTTTCAAAGCCACCGGTCGACGGCTCGGCGACCTCTATTTGGCGCCGATGGTCGAGCCTGTGCCGCAGCATCTGGTCGATGCAGTTCTGCAGGGCGTGGTCGCGGAAAAGCCGCCAGCAGCTGAACCTGCCAAAATCATCGCGTTCAACGCCGCGCGGCGCTTGCGGCCATCGGCCAGCTCTCACACTTGGATGCGTGCTGCGGCGTGTGTAACTTTGTTGGCGGCCGGCGTGGGCGTGTTTGTGCAGTCCAATCGCGTGGATGAGTCGTTCGGGCTTGCGAAGTCGGCTGAGGGCGCACGTATCGCGGGCGTAGACCTTGCGGCGGTACTCGACACTTCTGCGAGCGGTTCGAGCGCGGAAAAGATTATCCAAGGCATGCCGTCACACATCGAGCCCATACTCACGTTTGTCAGCTCAAGTGGCGACTATTGCCGGCAATATGCCATCGGCTTGAAGTCCGAGACTGGTCTGCGGGGCGTTGCCTGCCGCGACGGTGCAGCTCATTGGCGGGTAGAAGCGCAAGTCTTGTTTGGTGGGCAGGGCGCCAGATCGAAGACGACGGACTACAAACTTTTAGGCCGGCAAGTTGCTAAGGAAATTGAGACAGTCGTCGATCGCCTCATTGCAGGCGATGCGTTAGGAGGCGATGCCGAGGCGACCTTGATACGAGGTGGCTGGAAAGCTGCTCGATGATTTGAATTAAGGACGACCGCCGCCACTCAAAGGAGCCGCGGCGTCCTTGATGAAGAAGCCCTCTTCCAATTCCAAAGCCGGCTTCCCCGCTAGCTGGTCAGGGATGGAGGGGGGCTTCCTCATTTCTGGCGGCGCAGCTCGATGCGACCGGACGACCGGACACCGGACGATCAATTTTCCGCAGTTTTACAATGGTCCTGGCACTTCACTCGGCGGGACCTTGCAGGCTCATCCAAGGAAGCTGTTCGGTCCTGGCGGACGGTGATGTCGCTTTCACCATTGTCGGCGACGCGAGAACCGAGGGACTTCGATCAGCAGAAGCTCGACCCGCCGGAGTGCTTGCCACGCGGGCATCACGACACGTCGATGGCGCCACAATCAAGCCTTGGCCGTAGATCGGATCGGGTCCGGGCTCACCCAGATCGCGGTAATTCAGCTGTTGGAGGGCTGCTGCCGGCGTCTTGCTGACCAGTTCGGGATAGATTGCCGCGAGTGTGGCCGTCACATACGGCGTAGCGAACGAAGTTCCTGAGTGATAGCCGCCAGTGGCACCGGGAAACGCCGTCCAAATCGCTACTCCGGGCGCGGCAACGTCAATATATTGCCCGCGGTTCGCATAACGATAGCTCTGCAGATTCTTGTTTACGGCCGTTACCGCGATCACGCTCTCATAAGCTGCGGGGTAACTCGGGCCTGCCGTCGGGCCTTCGTTCCCCGCCGCGGCAACAAATAATACGCCTTTGGCTGAGAGCTTCTCGATCGCTGCCCGGATTAAGTCGTCGGGTGGACCTGATAGGCTCATGTTGATGATCTTGACACCTTTTGTATCGAGCCAGTCGAAAGCGCGCAACATGCTGACGGTGTCGCTCGCTGGCTCTTTGTCGGCATCCGCATGAAAAATATCTGCAACAAAAAAGTCGGCCGCGGGGATGAGGCCAGGAGTGCCGCTCGATGCGTCGCCAGCGAGCAGCGCCATGACGCCTGTCCCGTGCCAATTCGGTCCGGGGCGGCCCTTGTTGGCCAGATGCTTTACGTCAAGATTCTTGCCGGCGAATGCTGGATGCGAGACGTCGATGCCCGTATCAATTATCCCTACGCGGGTGCCTGACGCGCAGCTGCGTAATTCTGGTTTCCAGCCGATGATCTCGCTGGCGAAGCATTGGTCCACGCCGCACGATTTCGCCCGATTTGCTAGAGACGTGCCCTGAGGCGTGTTTTCGGATCCGGCTGCCGTCCGATAAATGCGATAGGTCTGATTAGGCGCGAAGCTGCCCTGCGGGAGTTCGCGTTCCAGCAGCGCTTGCGCATCGGCGCTGGCCATACCTTCGGGCACAACTAGTTTTGTGACGTTGTAGTCTAATTGGCTCAACGTGGTCGCTGAGGCGGTTTTAAAGCCCAGTGATTTGGCCCGATTGACAGTCTGTTTCGTGGCGTTGATCGCAAGAATTTCCCTGGCCGCAAATTGTGGAATAGCGATCGGCTCGGGGCGGCCACCCGGACGGGCGCTTGGCGAGTTCTTTCGGGCATCGGGGGTTTTGCCGCTTTCCTTTGCGGAGGACGTCTTGGAAGCTGCAGGCGCGTCTTTCTTCGCGTGATCGGCCTCGTTAGCAGCCGGAGAGGGCGCGGTCAGTTTTTTCAGCCATTGCTCGACCGTCGCGGGCGGCCTGTCGTCAATGTTTTGTTTGGCTTGCCGCTTATCATCTACTTTTTTGTCATCATCGTCGTCCTCGGCTTTTTCAGCTTTGGATTTTTTAGCGTCGCCCTTGCCAGCTGCGCTCGATGACTTATTTTCGGCAGCCTGGTCGTCGTCGTTTGACGCGCGCGGTGAAGCTGGCGATCGTTCTGCTTGGGAGCGCTCGGTATCGCGGGCTTGCTTCGCTTGTTGCTTCCCTTGTTCTTTGGCTTGTTCTTTGGCTTGTTCTTTGGCCTGTTCTTTGGCTGCTTCAGCGGCCTGCTTTTGCTGCTGACGGGCTTGTTCGCGGACTTGCCGCGCTTGCTCGCGAGCCTGTTCTTTAGCCTGCCTTTGCTGTTCGCGCTGCTGCTCGTGCATGTCCTCTTGCATGCGCTGCATCGCGTCTGAGCCTTTGTCACGGTCACGGGCCGCAGCACTGACAATGACGACCTTCAGAAACGCGCAATCAAAAGTCAAAAGCGCAAGCATAGCGAATGCTAAAGCGCGGCCCGCCGTGCACGGGGGCTTTAATCTGCGTTCTAGAATTGTGCATCGATTGAGCATAGATGAACCGCTACTCGCCGCCGATGTTGATCGTTGCGCTGACATTACTATCGATCGCGAGCCTTGTCCCTGGCTGATGGTGCAGCTCATTTTATTTCAAACAACGTGCTGTAAAGCTGCACGGTCAATGTGCAAGCAGCACGACCAAGTTTGACCGCGTTGCCATAGAGGGAAATGCAGGTCGCCTGTGGCGCTGACCATAAATGTCTTCAATGGTATGTCTTTCAACTTGTTAACTCGTGTCTGATGAGCTCGCAACGCCGCGCTTGGGGCTCGTCGTCGCGGGTTGGAATAGCCGGCGGATAGGTATTGCAGGCGGCCGCGGATGGCTTCTATAAGGGCGCTCGCGTTGGTGGGTGCGCAAACGCGGCCAAGAATTGTGCACAGGAATTTCGTTGAACTCGCAGCGCGCACAAGGCACGGTGTGAGGCCGAACGCATCACGGTAAGCTTCGCGAAAAGTATCACGGCATGCCGCCTTAGCTCAGCTGGTTAGAGCGCTGGTTTGTGGAACCAGAGGTCCCCCGTTCAATCCGGGGAGGCGGTACCAATCTTGGCCTGTGGTGGCGAGCGGGTCGAACGCTTTTGCTTAATCTGCATTGGAAACAGGCTAAGAGAGGCGCGATTGAAAGTTACGATCGTCACGGTTTGCTACAACGCTGCTAAAACGATAGCCGACTGTGTCGCGTCCGTTCAGGCGCAACAGGGCGTCGAGATTGAGCATATCATCATCGACGGGGGTTCGAGCGACGGGACGCTCCAGCGGCTCGCGCCATTCCGCGAGCGAATTTCTGTCGTTGTCAGCGAGCGCGATGACGGCATCTATGATGCAATGAATAAGGGTTTGGCGCGGGCGACCAGTGAC
>JANOCZ010000200.1:0-7146 GCA_031412455.1 Hyphomicrobium sp.
TTATCGATGACCAATTGACAATCGCTTGCGGTGCGGGCGCCGTTCGTCTCTTGCAGCTGCAGCGGGCCGGAAAAAAGCTGGCGAATACTGCCGAATTTCTTCGCGGGTTTAAAATCTCTACTGGAGACTCTCTGGCGTAAGGCGAGGCGACCGTCCGCGTTAAGCATGTGGCGCGAAGGTGCTGCAACACGTCATTGGCAAGGCTATGGTCGAAGCTTGGATCATTCTGCCAGGATTGGGCCTCATGACTAAGAAAAAAACAATTTCGATCGCGGTCGTCGCGGTGGCGTCGAGCGTCGCTCTCACGATGCCGGCGTTCGCGCAAGGATACACCACGCGGATTGAGCCGAGGCCGTTCTACGGCGCGACCGTCACCCTCGAGGAGGGCGTCCGGGTTATTCGTCCGTTGCCGCCGGAGCGACACGTCATCATAAACCCGGACCATGCGACGCCGCTTGCGCTCGGCTTCAACGAAACACGCGTTTATGAGAACCGCATAATCAGGAACTACAATTACGGCGACAGCGGCGGTGGGGCCTCACACCGGTCTGGTTATTCTGGCCGGTCTGGTTATTCTGGCCGCGCTGGTTTTTACGGTCCGGGGTTTTACTCTGGCGGCTACCGCGGCGGCCGGTCTGACTTCGGCGGCTACGGTCACGGGCGGCACGGCCACCGCTGACGATCGCGGCTCTGTCGTTGCCGGTTTCGCCCCGACTGTCTACATAGCGGCTCATCCATAACCGAGCCGATGCATGACCAGATTCGCGATTACCCTTGAATATGACGGCACGTTATTCGTTGGGTGGCAGCGCCAAGCCGAGGGCGTCTCCGTTCAAGGTGCACTAGAGGACGCGATCGAAAAATTTTCAGGCGAACGCGTGGTCGTACGTGGGGCTGGGCGGACCGATTCTGGTGTCCACGCGCTGGGGCAAGTCGCGCACTTCGATTTAGTGCGAGTTTTTCAGCCGGGCCGAGTTTCAGACGCCATTAATTTTCATCTGCGTCCCCATCCCGCCGTCGTCCTTGAATGCCGCGAGGTCGAACCTGGTTTCGACGCGCGCTTCAGCGCTGTTCAGAGGCGCTACGAATACCGGATCCTTGCTCGTCGCGCGCCACCGGTGCTCGATCGCAACCGGGTGTGGTGGCTGCCCGGTGATCTTGACGCCGAAGCAATGGCCGACGGTGCCGAAGTGCTTGCCGGACACCACGACTTTACGACCTTTCGCGCGACGCAATGCCAAGCACCGTCCCCCGTCAAAACCGTCGATGAGTTCAGGGTCGTGCGCTGTGGCCAAGAGATTCGCCTGATCGTTGCCGCGCGTTCTTTCCTACACAATCAGGTTCGCTCGATGGTCGGCAGTCTAAAACACATTGGCGAGGGTAAGTGGACACGGCAAGACTTGGAACGTGCGCTTGCGGCACGGGACCGGACAGCATGCGGCACGGTTGCGCCGGCATGCGGTCTCTATCTCGCTCACGTTAGTTATCCGCCCGCTCTCTCGTTGGATGTACCAGCCGCTAGCCGCGCTGATGATCCTCGGTGATGATGGCTAGGAATTCTTGCCGTGTAATCGGATTATCGCGAAAGGCACCCAGCATGCGGCTCGTTACCATGTCGGTGCCGTGCTTGTGGACGCCACGCGTCGTCATGCAGTGATGTTCGGCTTTAATAACGACGGCGACGCCTTCGGGATCCAGAACTTTTTGGATCGTGTTGGCGATTTGAGCCGTCATCTTCTCTTGAATTTGAAGACGCTTGGCATACGAATTGACGACCCGGGCAAGCTTTGAAATGCCGACGACGCGGCCTTTGGGGCCTCTTGGGATATAGGCAACCCATGCGCGGCCAATGATTGGTGCCATGTGATGTTCGCAATGGCTTTCGAAACGAATGCCGCGCAGTAGAATCATCTCGTCATAGCCCTCGATTTCTTCGAAGGTCTTTTCCAACAGGGCTTCGGGATCTTCTGCGTAGCCTTGAAAATATTCTTCAAAAGCGCGGGTCACGCGCGCTGGCGTTTCTTTGAGACCGTCGCGCGAAGGGTCGTCTCCCGTCCATCGGATAATCGTCTTCACAGCGGCTTCGACTTCGGCACGCGTCGGCTTTTCGACTTTTTTCATTGGCGAGAAAAATCCGTGATTGGGGTCTTGGATAAGGCGCGCGATCATAGCCTGCAAATCGCGCAGCTGAGAAATATTTTAGCGTTAAGCTATGATGGGGCTGACGGCCGTGGATCGCTTGGAGCCGCGGTAGGGTCGGTTGCCTTGCCGCGTTTCTTCGCGATCCAGGATGCGAATGAGCGCACCAGCACATAGAATACCGGGGTGAAGACGAGCCCAAAGAGGGTTACGCCAATCATTCCCGAGAAAACGGCTGTGCCCAGAGACTGGCGCATCTCGGCGCCGGCGCCAGTGGCAAATACAAGTGGGACGACGCCCAAGATAAAAGCCAAGGACGTCATGAGGATGGGACGAAGTCGCGTGTGAGCTGCTTCGATGGCGGCGTCAAATCGGTTTTTACCTTGTTCCTCGGCCTGCTTGGCAAACTCGACGATGAGGATGGCGTTCTTGGCTGCGAGACCTATGAGCACGACTAGGCCGATTTCGACGAGAATGTTGCGATCGAGGCCACGAACATTGACGCCAATCATTGCCGCCAGAATACACATCGGCACGATGAGGATAATTGCCAGCGGCAGAAGCCAACTTTCATACAGCGCGGCGAGAAGCAAGAATACGAAGACAACGGCTAAGCCGAATGCGATCGCGGCGGTGTTGCCGGCAAGCTTTTCCTGCAAAGCGATTTCGGTCCATTCGAAGCCGAAGCCCGACGGCAGTTTGGTTTCGGCGATCTTTTCGATTGCCGCAATGCCTTCGCCCGTTGAATTGCCTGGCGCCATCGCGACCTGCAATTCGGCGGCCGGGTAGAGATTATAGCGCGGGACGCGATAGGCATCCGTCACATCATTAAAAGTGGCGACAGATCCAAGCGGGACCATGTCGCCTGACGAGTTCGATGTCTTCAGGTTGGCGACGTCGCGCCGCTCAAGTCTATACGGGTTGTCGGCCTGAGCTGTGACGCGGAACGTTCGACCGAGCAGATTAAAGTCGTTGACGTAGGCGGAGCCCATGTAAATCGAGAGCGTGTCGAAGACCCGGCCGATCGGTACGCCAAGCTGTTCAGCCTTGACGCGATCGATATCGGCAAAGATCTGCGGCGTGCGCGTGTTGTAGAGTGAAAAAGCTTGCGCGATGCCCTTCGTCTGGTTGGCGGCGCCGACGGCGGCGAACGTCGCGCTTTCGAGTTGTTGAAGGCCACGGCCACCCTTGTCTTGGACGTAGCCCTTGATCCCCCCGCCCGTGCCGATGCCGGGGACGGAGGGCGGTTCAATCACGATGCTGAAGGCTTCCGTCAGCTTGGCCATTTCGGTGCGTACGTCTTTGAGGATTGCGTCCTTGGTCAAGCCAAGCGCCGCTCGATCTTCGAAGCTTGCCAAGCGCAGGAAGATCACTCCGGCATTAGGCGCGTTGGTGAACGTGGCACCGTCTAGTCCGACAATCTGGACGGTCGCGTACGTACCTTTACGTTCACGCAAAATTTCGGAGGCCTTGCGGATCACGGCGTCGGTCCGGTCGAGAGTCGAGCCGGGTGGAAGCTGGAACGCGATGATGAAGTAGGTTCTATCGAGCTGAGGAATTAAGCCGGTCGGCGTCGATGCAATACGATTCCAAGTTAGCCCCAGCAATCCGGCGTAAATGAGCAGCATGATCGTGCCGAGGCGGATGACCTTTCCGGTCAGCCACCCGTAGCCCGCTGAGAACCGGTCGAAGGCGTAGTTGAATTTGCTGAAGAACCATCGGATTGGCGTGCCGAGCGCATGAGCCAAGCCTTTTTTCTGATGGTCGGTTTTGTCATGCGGTTTCAGGAGCAGGGCTGCAAGGGCCGGCGAAAGCGTCAGCGAGACGAATGCTGAGATCGCAGTGGCGCCAGCAATGGTGATCGCGAACTGACGATAGAACGTGCCCTGCAGACCGGAAATGAACGCCGTTGGCACAAACACCGCGATGAGGACGAGGCTGATCGCGAGAACCGCGCTGCCGACTTCATCCATCGTGCGATGCGCCGCCTCCTTTGGTTGCATGCCTTCGGCTAGACGGCGCTCGACGTTTTCGACAACGACGATTGCATCGTCGACCACGATACCGATGGCAAGTACGAGCGCAAACAGCGATAGCGTGTTGAACGTTATTCCGACGGCACTCATGATCGCGAACGTACCGATCAGAGATATCGGAATGGCCACGATCGGAATGATCGCCGCGCGCCACGTTTGCAAGAATAGGATAACCACCAGCACCACGAGCGCCACGGCCTCGAACAGCGTGGTCACCACGGCAGATACCGATGACTGGATGAAGTCAGTCGGATTGTAGACGATGGTGTAGTCGACGCCGGGGGGGAAATCCTTCTTCAAACCCTCCATTGCCGCCTTGATCGCCGCAGCTGTTCCCAAGGCATTGGAGCCTGGTCGCTGATAGATGCCGATACCGGTCGCGAACTTGTTGTTCAGATAGGAATTGACGAGGTAATCCTGAGCGCCCAATTCGACACGCGCAATATCGCGGAGGCGAATGACCGAGCCACTGGATTCGGCGCGAACAACAATGTCTTCGAACTGTTCCGGGCTTGTCAGCCGCCCAAGAGTCGTTACGGAAAGCTGAAAGCCGTTCTCCGATTTGGCTGGCGGCTGGTTGATGGCGCCTGCAGCAACTTGAAGATTGGCGGATCGTAGTGCTGTCACGACATCCGTCGCGGTCAGGTTTCTCGACGCAAGCTTTGCCGGATCGAGCCATACGCGCATGGCAAAATCGCGGGCCCCGAAAACGGTGACGTTGCCGACTCCTTCGACGCGGGTCAGAACGTCTTTGACGTTTAGGGTCGCGTAGTTCGAAATATATTGTTGAGTGCGGCTGTCGTCGGGTGACAACATATGCACGACCATCATGAGGTCGGGCGAGGCCTTGCGCACGACGATGCCGACGCGACGTACTTCTTCGGGCAACCGCGGTTCAGCGACAGACACGCGGTTCTGGACCAATACCTGGGCGGTATCGACGTTGGTGCCGGGCTTAAATACGACGTTTATCGAAAGCTGCCCGTCGGCGGTCGATTGCGATACAACGTAGAGCATGTTGTCGACGCCGTTGATCTCCTGCTCGAGCGGGGTTGCCACGGTTTCAGCCACGACTTTGGCGGACGCGCCGGGATAGGTTGCCCGAACATTGACCGTTGGCGGGGCGATTTCAGGATATTCGGCGATGGGGAGAGCGCGTTGCGCGATGGCACCGACGATTACAATCAACAACGACAGGACCGCTGCAAATATTGGCCGGTCGATGAAAAAGTGAGGGAAGCGCATGTTTAACTTTATTGGGGCTTGTCTTGCTGCGCAAAAGCTATCGTGCCGGCGACCGGGTTGACCTTGGCGCCGGGGCGGACGGCTGGATTGGCAATCCCATCGATTACGATTTTATCGTTTGGCTTGAGGCCAGTTTTGACGACCCGCAACCCCTCGTATATCGGCCCGAGTGTTACGGGGACGGCCGTCACGACGTTTTCGGCGTTCACCGAGTAGACGATTTTGCGAGCCTGATCTGAGACGACCGCGACGTCGGGAATTAATTGGGCGTCAGTTTCTCCACCAAACAGCGCCAGCCTAGCGAACATCCCAGGTGCCAGAAGACCATCTTTATTTTCGAAAATGGCGCGGCCGCGCATCGTCCCTGACCGGGCGTTCAGCTCATTGTCGACGAAATCCATTTTGCCATCGTGGCCAAACTTGTCTTCGTCGGCGAGCTTCACGCGCACGGGATTTGCTTCGTCGCGCGAGGATTTGCGGTCTCCGGACAGATTGAGCCGCGCATAGCGAATGTAGTCGGCCTCTGCCACGTCGAACACGAAGTGTATGGGGTCAACGGTCACGATCGTCGCCATCAGCGTAGCGTCTGCCTGGCCACCAGCAACTAGGTTTCCAGGATCAACTTTTTTGTCGGAGATGCGTCCAGATATCGGCGCGCGAACTTCGGCCCACTCGAGATTGAGCTGCGCGGTTTTCAGAGCGGCTTTGGCGGATAATAACTGAGCTTGCGCCACACTTAGCGTCGATTTGCGCTGTTCAAAAACTTGCTCGCTGAGCACCTTGGACTTTGCCAACGGTTCGGCACGATCAACGTCGGCGCTGGCGAATTGAACCTGCGCGTCCTGGCGGGCGATATCAGCATTTGCGCTATCGACAGCTAGGGCAAACGGGCGCTTATCGAGCGTAAACAACAAATCACCGGCATTGACTATCGTGCCGTCTTTAAAATGGACTTGCTCAACGAAGCCGCCGACGCGCGGACGAACATCTACGCGTGCAACTGACTGGAAACGACCGGAGTACTCGTCCCAGGTACGAATGCGCTTTTCCAACGGTGTCGCGACCGTAACACTGGGTGGAGGAGGGGCCGCCTGACCGACCGCAAACGAGGGCCATGACATCAAGGCGAGTAAGGCAACCATACAGGCTCGAAGCATCGTCAACCCCTGCCAATTCGCGGATTGATTAAATTCTGTCTTAATCAGTGGATGCGTAAAAATGCGGCACAGGATTATTACGGAATCCCTCAACAACGGCCCGTAACGGTCCTAAACTTTGAAACGCGGCCAAGGGCAATTCGGTTTCATGACGCATGCCTTCAAAGATCTGCTCGCGTTTCGCCGCTCTGACTGATGGCCAATAACCTGATAGCTTTTTTATGAACCTGATCGATCGACAGATTTCTCAGCCCGATTAAATTCTGTTCTCTAAGGGGGCAGTCCGAATGGAGTGCGCGCCGTTGACCCCTGAAATTGCGCGTTCTATGTTGGTGTCTTCCAACAACACGGAGTTGGCTGGACGCGCAGGCGTCAGCCGCAATTTCATTGACCGATCTGCTGATTGTCTCCGCACTCATTGTACTCAACGGCCTTTTTGCGCTTTCTGAGCTGGCGGTGGTGTCGGCCAGGCACCCGCGTCTCAAGGCTATGGCAGCCGCAGGACGGCCTGGCGCAAATCGCGCTCTTGCGCTCGCATCCAATCCAGGACGGTTTCTTTCCGCCGTTCA
>JANOCZ010000201.1:0-10636 GCA_031412455.1 Hyphomicrobium sp.
ACTTGCGCCAAGCGATGCCCATCAGTTGCGACCGCGCGCAGCGTCTGATTTTTCCCGGTCTCAGCGATGTGCAAATAGATGCCATTGAGATAATAGCGCGTCTCTTCCGTCGAGATCGCAAACTTCGTCTTATCGATGAGCCGCTTCAAATCGCTGGCGTCGATCGTGAACTCATGACCGATCTCACCGACCGCAAGATCGGGGAAATCCTCCGCCGACAACGTCTGCAAACTGAAACGTGACGAGCCCGACGTCAGCGTCAGCCGCTCCTTGTCGCCGTCGCGCTTGAGTTCGATCTCCGCACCGTCCGGTAATTTGCGCACGATGTCGTGCAGCATGTGTGCCGGCACCGTCAGCGCGCCCGGCGTGTGCACTTTCGCCTCGACGCTTTCGATCACTTCCCGCTCGAGATCGGTCGCCTTGAACGTCAGCGACGTACCGGATGCTTTCAGCATCACGTTCGACAGAATAGGAATGGTGGTCCGCCGCTCGACGACGCTGGTGACGTGGCTTAGCGCCTTCAGTAGTTCTCCACGTTCGATCTCGAGCCGCATATGAGTCCTCTGGTCTTGACTGGAATTAGGCCGCGCGACAGTGATGGGAAGTCCACCCACGTCGCGCCAGACGAATGCTGATGACGTTGGAAGAAACCGTCGCCGCCTGCGCGCGTTCCGATCGCCGGAATCGCACGCGGGGCGTGATAAAGCCCCAAACATCGCGCTTTTTCAAGCGCTGATCGCGGATCGACGGATCCAGCGCGCCCCAACAGACAACGCCGGAGCCCTGAAATGGACCCCGGCGTATGGCTGGCGTTCTGGGGGGCAACCCGAGTTAGTGATTGAGCAGCTTCTTCAGCTCTTCCAGCTCATCCTCCAGGCGAGGGTTCTTCGTAATCTCACCCTCGATCTTGCGGATCGCGTGCAGAACCGTGGTGTGGTCCCGCCCACCTAACCGCCGCCCGATCTCGGGCAACGACCGTGCCGTCAGCTGCTTGGCCAGATACATGCCGATCTGGCGCGGCCACACGACCGAGCGATGACGGCGTTGTGACAGCAAATCGCCTTTCGACACACCGTAGTGACGCGAGATGATCCGCAGGATGTCTTCGATCTTGATCCGCCGCGGCTCGAGGTTCTGCACCAAATCGCGAATGACCGTCTCGGCGATGTCGAGGGACAAGGGCGTGCGCATGTACTGCCACGTCGCATAAAGCCGCGTCACGGCGCCTTCAAGTTCGCGGCCGTTCTCTGTCAAGCGGGCGGCGAGCAGATCCTGCACATCGCGCGTCAAAGCGAACGACGGATCGAGCGCGCGTTTTTCCGCAACCCGCTTTTCGATGACCTTGATCCGCAACTCGTGATCGAGCGGCAACAGTTCCGTGACGAGCCCGCGCTGCAACCGCGAACGCATCCGCTCGTTGAGCCGCTCAATGTGGTTGGGTGCCCGAGCTGACGCCACGACGACCTGCTTCCCACCGTCGAGCAGCGCATTGATGATGTGATCGAACTCCTGCTCGGTCCGCTCGCCCTGGAGAAACTCGAGATCGTCGATCAACAGCAACGAGATGTTGCGGAACCGCTCTTTAAACGCGAGCGGATCTGATGACCGCAGCGCTTCGACGAACTGATAGCGAAAGCGCTCGGCCGTCAGATACAACACCTGCGCATTCGAATTGCGACGCTTCACTTCCCAGGCGATCGCCTGAAGAAGATGGCTTTTCCCGAGCCCAACCGACGAATGGATGTAGAGCGGGTTGTATCCGGGGCTGTCCGTCAGAACCGTTTCGGCAACCTGGATTGCACCGGCATGGGCCATGCGATTGGACGCGCCGACGACAAAGCTGTCGAACGTATAGCGCGGATCGAGCGGCGAGCCCTCAAGACCACCGCCGGACGTGCGCGCCCCAGTCGGAGCAACCGGGCGCATGACGCTGGTGCGTTGAATGATATCCAGCGTCGGCGTAATGGCCGCAGCGCTCGCATCGACCGCACGCGCCTCGACCGGACGCCCAGGCGTCGCGCCGGGCTGGCGCCAAACGACTTCGATACGTTCAGCGGTCACGAACTCGGTGCGCGCGCATTGCAGAATATGGTCGGAATAATGCTCGTGGATCCAGTTGCGAACGAACTTCACCGGCACCGACACCCGCAACAGCCGGCCATCGAAACTTTCAAGATCCATGGTCTTGAACCAGCTCGAATAGATCTCTTCGCCGAGACGCGCCTTGAGCATGGCCCGAATTTTTTGCCCGCGTCCCACGACGGCAGCATGCGCCTCATCCGCCCCCATAATCGGCTCGTTGCGGACCGCACCCGCTGTTTCGGCCTTTGTGATCGCTTGCATTGTATTTTCCCCACTGAAACTGAAGTCTACTTGCCCTCGTCAGTCCTAGGCCCGCCTGTCGCTGTGGCTCGGCCCCCGTCTTCGCGTCCTCGTGCTGCTCTAAGTCGTCAGGTCCACTCCGCTAAAATGAACCGTTCGAATTTGCGCCCTCGCGCAGTCGTAAGCTCGACGTCCTTTGCCTCAGTCGTGCTCACAGTTTTGTTTCCGGCCGTAATTTTATGACTGGGTTTCAATCTCCTCGTATCTTGCGTGTCCGCCGGTCATCCCTGCATCCACGGCAGCCCCGCGGCCTTCCAACCCGCGACGTGCCCCCGGTGGCGGCTATCATCGAGTGGCCCCTCGAATCCGTCCGCAACATTGAAGCAGCGCGCGTAACCGGCAGCCGCCATAGCCTCAGCGGCTTGCCGTGACCGGCCACCTGACCGGCATATGAAAAACATCTGGACATCGGCACCTGCACCAGTTGCTTCAAGTCCCGCCCTAAGTCGATCAGCGAACTGGTCATCGACCCGTCCGTCGGGAAACGACTGCCATTCGAGCGTCATGACGCGACGTCCAAGGCTCGCCATATCGGGAACGCCGACGAACGACCATTCAGCCCGTGTCCGGACATCGACCAGAACGGCCGCCGGGTCGGCTTTGAGACGCGCCCACGCTTCATCGACCGGCACATCAGCAACGTGGACAAACTCTTGCGCAGACACGACGCCCCCAACATTGTCCTGGCCAGCACGCAGATCGCACCGTCGAGGAGTCAAAGACACCCGCAGTCGATCTGCTTGCCAATACGAACGGCAGAGCAGCCATTTCCTGTGTGGAAACAGATACTCGACAACGCTCACAAGTTTTGACGATTAACTCAAGCTCGCAATACTTGCGAATACTTGACCCAGACGCACGCCGAACAAATTCTCGGACGTTTGCTTACCCCGCCACCATCCATACCCTTAACTAACCATTAACCACATTGTGGAGCAAGCCCACCGCGTCCTCAGATGGCGTCCGAAACCGCACCCGAAGTTATCCACAGCTTCCGTGGACAACCCGGCCTAAGCTCGCAATGCTGTGGACAAACCTGCTGACTCTGAAGACATTTTTTCTCCCTCTTAAGCGCTTTGCGGGAGCCGCTTTGGCCTCCTCGACACCATCGGTTTGAACGCGTTTTTATTTTCGGCCGGCATCCGCGGACACGACGTGACCGGATAAAATTGCCCTGTGCGGAGCGTTATAAGCGCTTAGAGTCAATCGGTTATCGGCAACAAAAAAGACCGCAGCCAGTTCGGCTACGGTCTTGTATGTTGCAATTACGTGACGGGGCGACTTTCTCGCCCCCAACATGGAATTTGTTTTTAAGCCGTCATGGCCTTGACTCGCTTTGTCAGGCGCGAAACCTTCCGGCTCGCCGTTTTCTTGTGCATCATTCCCTTCTGAGCGTTACGCACCAGAATGGGCTGCGCGGCCTTGAGTGCCGCTTCGGCCTTGCTCCGATCCCCCGACTCGATCGCCTCTTCAACACCGCGGATGTCGGTTTTAACGCGCGAACGCCGCGCTTTGTTGACTTCCGTGCGGCGGATCATTTGGCGCGCTGCTTTCTTCGCCGACGACGTATTGGCCATGAGTTCCTCTAAGTAAAAGATACGCTCGGGTCACATCGAGAGTGGCGGACCATCGTGCGTGAAGCTGATTTTTGAAACGGATATACCGCCCAAGGCGAAAGCCCAGCGCGGCATGAACGGCTCCTATAGCCCCAGGCCGGCCCCTGGTCAACGCAAACGCCAGCATATCGGGGTTCCAGGTAGCTTTTTTTGCCCCAGCACCCATCAGTGCTGGCCGATTGGCCAACGAAGCACCTATAAGAGCCGCCTCGACATCGATTTCAGGACATCGATTTTTTTACATCATCATCACCACCATCCAACTAGCCGGGGGGCACCGGATGTCATCATTAACTGCATGGATGATCGCGCTGACGCTGAGTATTTGCGCGATTATATTGGCCGCAGCCGTCAATAATGTCGGTCTGCACATGCTGGCTTCCGGCATCGTCAGCGTCGTCTTCGCTCTAACAGCGATCCGCGAGCAGAACGCGCTGACAGCCGCCGGCGCCTCGAAAAGTGAAGTTGGCAGCTCCACCGCCCGCAACACGGGCTTGGTCTGGGCCTGGGGGGCTCTGGGCATCTTCGTGACGTACGTCTTCATCTTCGATCAGCGTTGGCCGGAGTGGTGGCAATTTTTTGCGGGCTTTGCGATAGCCGCAGTGGCCAGCATTATCTTTTCCAACATGCTTGATCGCGACACGAAAGCCGGCACCGTCGATGAAGCGGTCATGAAAATCGGCCGCGCGCTTGTCATGTTGCAACTGGCGGCCGTGATAGTCGGCATCGTCACCATGTTCATCGACGGAAAATTCCCCCGCGGCACGGACCACCCCGACTGGGCGGCTTGCAATATCTTTTTCTTCGGCGCGCTCGCGATTGCCGCGATCAGCCTGAATGCCTTGAGAACGGCCAAAGAGTGACGCTGCCCCGCTCCGACGCCACGCACGATCGCATACTCTGGTTGGATTTGGCGCGACCGTTGTTAATCTCGGGGGGCATGACCCTCGCAGTCTTGACGTTTGCCGCCGCCGCGCAAAACAAGTTAGCGGCGGCCGGCGCGGCCTTGATCTTCGCACTCCACGTTGTCGTGAACGGACTGCGCGCGTCGAACAAATACGCCGGGCGTGACGAGTCACTTTCATTGCTCCGCTATACGACTGGCGTTTCAGCCTACGTGTGCGCCTGGTCAGCTGCGGCACTGATGTTTGCCTACGTTTTAGCTGGCCTGCGCTGGCAGCACGGCTGGCAGTATGCGCTGGCGTTTGCATTGGCCGCAGCAGGCTTCGTTGCCTACTTTAGACGTTTGACCAAAATCTCATCGAGCGCTGATCCGGCCACGTCTTCGGCCGCGCTGAAAAATGCCGTTCGCTTGTCGATTCTAGAAGTGATCGCCATCGTGACAACCATCGCCTGGATGACGCTGTCTGGGAAATTCACGACATCGCGCGACGATTGGTTGGCCAACAACGTTTTTCTCGCCGCCGGCGTTGCGTGCTTGTCGCTTTCGGTGATCCTGGCTTCGCATTATTACGCATCGGCGCGCGATCCTCAGCGCTGACAGCTCCGGCAGGCGTAGGTCGCGCGACCACCGTGCACCGATCGAGTGATGCGGCCACCGCACCCCGGTCGCAAACAATGCCCCCCCTCTCGATCGTAGACCGCGAAGACTTTTTGAAACGACCCCTCACGTCCATCGGCTTGCCGATAATCGTTGAGCGTCGACCCACCCGCTGCAATGGCGTCCTCGAGGACACTTACGATTGCTGGTACGAGCCGGCGTGTGCGATCTGTCGGCCTCGCGCCCGCATCGCTCAGCGAACGCGCCCCACGATTGGGCGACAGGCGAGCCCGGTGCAGCGCTTCCGAAACGTAGATATTACCAAGCCCGGCAATGTTACGCTGATCCATCAGAAAGACCTTGAGACTGACCTTTCGACCGCACGCGCGCGCAGCAAGATAGTCGGGCGTCAACTCGGCGCTGAGCGGTTCGGCACCGAGATTTTTAAACAGCGCATGATTTGACCGTTCGGCCTCTGGCAAGAGCAGCATGAACCCGAAGCGCCGCGGATCATTATAAATCACGCGCGCGCCACCCGGCAGATGCGGCCCTTGAAAACACATCACGACATGATCGTGCTTGGCGTCGGCTCCAGTATCGTAGACGTAATCGCCAAACGTCGTTCGCGCCGTGGTGCGGTTGAGACTGTGCTCGATCGTAAACCGTCCCGTCATGCCCAAATGCATGACGAGCGCCTCGCCGCCCGACAAGACGGCGACGAGATATTTTGCGCGCCGTTGCAACCGCACGACGCGCTGCCCGCAAAGGCGCTCGGCAAAGCGGGGCGGCAGCGGAAAGCGCAGATCGGGACGCAGCGTCTGCACGCTTGTGATCGTCGCACCGGTTATGATCGCGTCCAAGCCCCGCCGGACGGTTTCGACCTCGGGAAGCTCGGGCATCGGCTAGCGATCGATCCTCTGAGACAAAATTGACGATAAGTAGCGCCACCATAGCGCCGGACGCCGAGCTTCGCTATTCTGCGAGATATGAATAACGACCAAGCCAATCCCACGACGTCTTTCGGCAATAGAACCGTTGCCGAAGCTGAGCGCCAGGGTCTCGTCAATGAGGTCTTCGCGACCGTCGCCGAGCGCTATGACCTGATGAACGACTTGATGTCGGGCGGCCTCCACCGGTTGTGGAAGCGTGAGTTCGTGACGTGGCTCAATCCGCCGAAGCCCGCGCGAGACTATAAGTTACTGGATGTCGCCGGCGGAACAGGCGACATCGCCCTGCGTGTCATCGCAGCCGCCGGACCTGCCTCGATTGCCACGATCTGCGACATCAGCCCTGAAATGCTAGCCGTCGGCCAGCGCCGCATTCGCGAGGCCGGGCTCGAAACTCGCATAACCTGCGTCGAAGGCAACGCCGAAACTCTGCCCTTTGAAGCCGCCTCATTCGACGCCTACACGATCGCTTTCGGCATTCGCAACGTCACCCATATCGACCGCGCGCTCAGCGAGGCATATCGCGTTCTAAAACCCGGCGGACGTTTCCTGTGCCTCGAGTTTTCACAGGTTCAGATCCCAATTCTCGACCGCCTCTATGATTTTCACTCATTCGAGGTCATTCCGCGCCTGGGCAAACTGACCGCCGGGAGCGCCGAACCCTACCGCTATCTGGTCGAGAGCATTCGCAAGTTCCCAGCCCAAGAACCATTTGCCGCGATGATCCGCGACGCGGGTTTTGACCGCGTGAGCTATCGCAACCTGACCGGTGGCGTAGCCGCGATACACTCCGGTTGGAAAATATGATGCTGAATGCGGCGCACGAGCCCCTTGCCGGTTGACCGCTTGCAAGCCTCAACCTAGCTTCACGCGTTGACGGACGATAACCTGCTCGAGGGAGAGGATTGCATGAAATCGATTGCTATTTCGGCCGTGGCATTAGCCGCGGCACTGACATTGACGACCACCACCGCGACCGCCGGCTGCGTGACCAAGGGTGCGGTCGCAACCGCTGGATCTGCAGAGTCGGCCAAGTGGTACGCGCTCGAAACAATGGTGCAAGCCGTCAGCTGGGGTCTGTGGCCCGGCTTCGTCGCAACCAACAAGGTCGCTGGCCACGCCGTCAAGAATGAAAAGTACGTCTGCAAACCAGACGGCGGCCAGGTGACCTGCCGCGGTCGCGCAACGTTCTGCACCACGAAATCATAGTCAGCCTTCAAAACTGGTACCGTTAATGGCGTTGGGCGCTAGCCGCCCAGCGCCATTTGTTTAATAAAACGGAATGCACTACACCCGCGCGGCGACCCAGCTGACGGGATCACCGCCGCATCTAACCGAAAGGTCCACTCCGCCTCCATGTCTGGCGCGTTGATGCACACTCTGCGACTGGCCCGCGCCGGTCTCGTCCTCGCCCAGCACGGCGTCCGCTTTGTCCCCAAAGGCACGCCGGTCCCGCTGCCCCTTAAAATCGCCCGCGCCCTGACCGCGCCGTTGCGCTGGATCTCCGCACCCTTCCGCTGGGGCACGCCGAAAGCCAAACGCGTCTCCGCCGCCTTGACACAACTCGGCCCAAGCTACGTCAAGCTCGGTCAATTCCTGGCGACGCGCGCCGACGTCATCGGCCCAGAACTTTCAGCCGACCTGCGGCACTTGCAAGATAAGGCCGCGCCGTTTTCAATGCGTGAGGCTCGCAAGGCCGTAGAGCGCGCGCTCGGCGGCAAACTCGAAGATCACTTTCTCGACTTTGGCCCAGCCGTTGCCGCGGCCTCAATCGCGCAAGTTCACAAAGCCTACGTGATGGACGGCGGAACCCGGAAGGCGGTCGCCGTCAAAATTCTACGGCCCGACATCGAGAAGCGCTTCTACCGCGATCTCGACAGCTATTTCTTCGCCGCCCGCTTGATCGAAAAATACTATCCCCCGATCCGCCGGCTGCGCCCGCTCGCGATCGTGAGCAATCTGAAGCACACAACCGATCTTGAAATGGATTTGCGCCTGGAAGCCGCCGCCATTTCGGAAATGTCCGACAACATGCAACCAGGCGACGGCATCCGCATGCCGACGGTCGATTGGCGGCGCACGACCAAGCGCGTATTGACCCTTGAGTGGATCGACGGCATCCCGATATCGAATGTCGCCGCCATCCGGGCCGCCGGCTTCGACGCCGAACAGCTCGGCCTGACCGTCTTGCGCGCGTTTCTCCGCCACGCCATGCGCGATGGGTTTTTTCACGCCGACATGCACCAGGGCAATCTGTTCGTCGATGAAAGCGGCACGATCGTCGCCGTAGATTTTGGCATCATGGGCCGCCTTGGCCTCAGTGAGCGCCGCTTCCTCGCCGAAATTCTGCACGGCCTGATCACGCGGGATTATTATCGCGCCGCGGCGATCCACTTCGAGGCAGGCTACGTGCCGCCGCACCACACGGTCGAAGAGTTTGCCCAAGCCATGCGCGCGATCGGCGAGCCTATCCACGGCCGCACGGCGGAGGAAATCTCAATGGCCGATTTGCTCGGCCAACTATTCGCCTATACCGAGGTCTTCGACATGGAGACCCGCCCCGAGCTGATCCTGCTGCAAAAAAGCATGGTCATCGTCGAGGGCGTCGCTCGCGATCTGAACCCGCATCTGAATGTCTGGTCCGCAGCCGAGCCGATCGCCAAGGATTGGATGGAAACGAACCTCGGTCTGCTCGGCCGCCTGAAAGAGGTCGGCGCCGGCGCGCAGACGATCGGCGAGATATTGATCAAGACGCCGGGGCTGCTTCAACAAGCGCAGGCCGCCGTCAACGGTTTGGCGCAGATCAGCCAAGGCGGCGTTCGTCTCGACGAGGCGACTTTGCAGCGGCTGGCGACGTCAGACGCACGCAGAATCAGGCCGCACCTCTTTGCACTGATCGCCATTGCCGCGAGCCTGTTCGCCTTAGCCCTTAAACGCTTTGGCGTCCTTTAAGCCTGAAATCACGCCTGCCACACGCGGGCCCCAAACAACACTGCCGCACCCAGCCTTGATTGACGGTGCCGCTCACGCAACGCTAATCATGCGCCATGGCAATCTTTCGCCGACATAAATCGTGGTTCGCAAGACTGGCAGGACTTGCCATGCTGGCGCACGTGCTGGCCGGCTTGTTCTGCCCGAACCTGAACGGGCACCGCGCCGCGACCGGCTACTACGATTCAGTCTTCGGCTGGGTCACGATCTGTTTGGCGACTTCGCCCGCAGCTGCGGCAGATCCCGGATCAGCAACCGGCGATTCAAATTCTCCCCAACCTCATCGCGCCTGCGCTGCAATCTGTGCAGCGATCGTCGCTGCGCTAGCGCTTACCGTCGCATTTGTGTGCGCCGCGCTCCTCGCCCCTCGCTCATACCGGCTGCCCTCTTGGAAGCCGTCACATCTTGTACCTGCCGTCAATAGATTATGGGGCAGTCTAAGCGTCCGCGGACCACCTCTCGTCGCCTGAGTCCAAATTTTCGGATCAACGCGCGCCGTAAGTGCGCGCTTCAGGCGACCTAGGAGCTAACCCAGTGACGTGTTCACTTCGCATCGTAACGTCTGCAGGCTTGATCGCTTGCGCTACGCCCGGCTTCGCGCATCACCCCGGCAGCATCGGCAATACCGGCGGCTCGGGGCCCATCAATACCATTTCAGCTTCAACCATTCCGGCCGGCATCAGTATCGCGTCCGTCGTCTACGACCGGCTCGGCATCGATCGCTTGAGCGACGCCACGTTGAGCAGTTCGGCCGTCAACGCAGCCTCCGCCGGCGATGATCACGCCCACGTCCACTCACTAGACTCGATTGCTCAGCCGTCGTTGAACTACGCCTACGGCGTGACGAGCGATTTGACGGTTTCAGTTCGTCTACCCTACGTCTCACGCTCCAACATCCGCGAAGGCCACGCCCACGAACACGAGGGCGAGCTCGAAGGCGAAGTTCAATTTCGCGGCGACACGGACGGCGTCGGCGACGTCTCGGCCCTCGCCCAATGGCGTTTCCTGAACAATCGAACATTGGGTGTCGAAGCAGCCGTCCTGCTCGGGCTCAAAGCCCCGACCGGCAGCACCGACGAAAGTGATCTAGAAAACGAGCGCTTCGACGCTGAATTCCAACCAGGCTCCGGCTCATGGGACGGCTTGTTGGGTCTTGCCTTGACGCGCCGCGCAGGTCCGTGGTCGTTTGATGCAAGCCT
>JANOCZ010000202.1:0-2486 GCA_031412455.1 Hyphomicrobium sp.
ACGACTTCTTCGGGGTGGCGGGGCACTTTGACGTTGCTCAAACTTTCCACCTGTCGGCCCGACGCGTCGATCAGGATGGTCGCGCGCTCCACCCCCATGTATTTGCGCCCATACATGCTTTTTTCGACCCACACCCCGTAAGCGAGCGCGGCTTTCTTTTGCTCGTCGGCGGCGAGCCGGAAAGGGAGTTCATACTTCGTCTTGAATTTTTGATGGCTCTTCGCGCTGTCGGGTGAGATTCCGACGACTTCGGCGCCCGCGTCGGCAAATTCGGCTGCCAGACACGAAAACTCTTTCGCCTGTGCAGTGCAACCGGTGGTGCCGTCTTTGGGATAGAAATAGATGACCAGAGGACGCCCCTTGAATTCTGTCAGCTGGATGGGCTGTCCGTCGTCGCCCGGAAGCTCGAAATCGGGCACTGGTTGGCCATCTTGCAGCATGTGGGGAAGCCTTTCTTTTGTCGCTTTTAGACTCGCACCTGCTCGTCTACGAAAGAAACGAATAAGCCGATGATTTTGCAGTCGTCTATACGTAACGATTGCCGGTCGTCCGCCGGGCAAAGTGTGTACGTTAGCGTTCTCAACTCGGAGCGTCGTAACGCTTAGCTGGTAGATGGGGGCTTGAGGGAAGAATTGACGACGACTCCGCCAAACATGCGGCAGAACACCGCGAGGCCGGGACAAGGCAGATCGATGCCGCCTCCCTTGCCGGCGTCGGGCGTGCGCGTCGTCGACGTGGCCAAGGGGCCAGCCCAGCCGCGATCCACTTCAGGGCCCGGCGAATGGCGCGCACTCGCTCTCAAAGCGGCTAAATCGGTCGTCTACACCGTTGTTCCGGTCGTCTTGCTAAGCGTGATGGCCGCTGGAATTATGTACGTGCGCCTGCGCCACGGGCCGATTGGCTTCGACTTCATCGTCGCCCCGATCGAACGCGGCATCAACGCCGAACTGGTTAACAACTCGGTCAAGATCGATGGCGGCGAGCTGCATCTGACGGAGACGGGTGCGCTCGAGTTTCGCTTGCGCCAGCTCACGGTCTTCGACAGTGACGGCGACGTGGTCGGCGGCTCGCCCATGGCCGCCGTCAACATATCGGGAGCCGCGCTGTGGAAACTGCGGATTGTTCCCGCGCGCGTTGAGTTGATCGATCCCGAGATCAACCTCGTCTACACCGATGCCGACGGTTTGGCGCTCGACGAAGTCACGCATCCCTCCTTGCGCTCAGATAGCCAGTCCCCGCGAGGAGATACCGCTGCCGCTGCAGAGATCGTCGCCCCAGCACCCGTGCCAGCGGTGCGCCAGGAGCGCCTCGACCCGGCGTTGCCGCCGGCGGCTGCGATTTCGACCAGCGAAAAATCGAAAACCGCGCCGCGGCAATTGAACATTGCCAAAATGTTGAGCGATGCCTCGCGCCGCGCCCGCAAACGCCAGGGCGCCACGTCGTATCTGGCGGAGGTCGGCCTGCGCAACGCCACGATCAACTTGGCCTACGCCGGCAAGAAATCATCGTGGCGCGTGCCTGAAGCGAGTATCGATTTCGATCACGCTCGCCGCCGCAGCGTGATTTCTGGCCGCGCCAGCGTCGCCTCGTCGCGTGGTCCGTGGGCCGTTTCGTTTGTCACCGACGAGACCGAGAAAACCGATCGCCTCGAGGTCAAAGCAACCATCCGCGATCTCGTGCCCTCGACGCTCGCTGGCGCCGCGCCGCCGCTCGCTTTGTTACAGATGCTTGATGTCCCGATCGCTGGCGATGCGACGGTGGAGTTATCGACCAACGGCGACGTCGAAAGCACACAGCTCGCCATCGAGGCGGGCGCCGGTCGCATCACCCACGCCGATCTGGCCGATCCCTTCGAACTGACTGCCGCCCTGTTGAAACTCACCTACGATGGCCCGAGCCGGTCGTGGCAACTGCAGCATTCGCCGGTCAAATGGGCGGGCGGCAGCGTCAATTTCGCCGGCACCGCTAAAGATATTTCCGCCGAAGGTCAGCCGCCGCAGTGGTCATTCGCCGTTGAGGGCAAGGACGGCCAAATGGACGGTGCCGAATTCTCCGTTCCGGCCGTGCCGCTCGACGTGTGGACTGTGCAAGGCGCAATCGTCCCGCGCCGCGGCCTGTTGCAGATCGCTCAGGCGCGGTTCTCAGGCGGCGGCGGCGATATCGTCGTCCGCGCCGCAAGTCAGCCGGGCCAGAAAGGCCAAGCGGGACCAAGCACGCGCGCCGACGTCGAAATATCGGCGATGCCTCTGGCGACGTTGAAGGCACTGTGGCCGCGCGCTCTGGCTCCAGGCGCCCGCTCCTGGGTCGGCGAGCACGTGACCTCGGCGACGTTCAAGGGCGGCACTGTCGCCTATCGCTCAGGCGAATATCTTGAAGGCGAAGCGCCAACGTTTGGTGAAACCGGCGAGCGGCTGTCGGCGACCTTCGAGATCAACGATACTTCGTTCATACCGCTCGATGGCATGTCGCCGGTCACAGCACCCCGT
>JANOCZ010000203.1:0-7335 GCA_031412455.1 Hyphomicrobium sp.
GAAAAAACCGGCGATCCGTTGGCCATGTACCTCGAGGATATTTTCACGGTGACGGTCAATATTGCGGGCCTTCCCGGCATGTCCGTTCCGGCTGGATAGTCGTCGCAAGGCACGCCTCTCGGTCTGCAATTGATTGGCAAGCCGTTCGATGAATCGACGCTGTTTCGCGCCGCCCAAGCGATTGAAGACGCCGCCGGGCATTTCAAGACGCCGGACGCCTGGTGGATGAAAGGTTGACGACATGAACTCCAAACGCCCATGGGATTGCGCGCAGATGCCCGAAGTGCGCGCCGAGATCGACCGCATCGATACGCTCCTCGTGGATCTCATTGCCGAGCGCTTCGGCTATGTCGATCGCGCCTGGCAGCTTAAGATGAACTCGCCGGAAGGCGCGCACGTGCCCTGGCGCATCCAGCAAGTGATCGATCGCGTCAAATCCCGCGCGGGCGAAAAAGGCCTTCCGCCCGAAATGGTCGAAATGGTCGGCGCGCAGTGGCGCACGATGATCGGCTGGTTCGTGCAATACGAGGAAGAAAAACTTCGCAAGGCGCAAGACGCGGCGGCTGGCGGTGACAAAAATGGGGCCTGAACTTCAACCTGACGTCAACCTCGTCGAACTCGTCCTCTATGCCGTGCTGAACCCCGCGACGATCGCCGTGGCGTTCTGGCTGGGCCGCAAGGCCGATGAAAAATCCAAAATCCTGATTGCCGCGTTCGCTGGCGCGGCAGCCGGCTTCGCACTGCTCTACGTCGCCACCTATTTCCAAATTTGGGCTGCGCCAATGCTTGGCCGCGCCGCCGCCGGAGTCTTCGCAGCGTCGCTGGTAGCGGGGCTCGTCTACGGCTGGATCGGCTATGCGGTCGCTCACAAACGCTGAACCGTAAAGCGTTGTGCCGTTATGAGCCGCGGGCTGAACGAAATTTTCCGCCCGCGAAGTATTTGTATTTTATGTAATCGTTACTCAACCTTGTTTTGCTACTCCTCGTGCGAGGAACGCCGCGAGCGCGTAGATTAGCGCTAAGACGCGATTGCAAAGGTTGAGTAGCGCAATGGCCACGATCACGCTTATCGGCAAGACAGCCCGGATCATCGGCGGCATCGGCAACGATTTCCTGGTCGGCTTCGACGCGTTGATCAACGTCATCTATGGCGGCGCCGGCGACGATACGATCAGAGGCGGTTCGCAGAGCGACGTCTTGGTCGGTGAAGCCGGCCGCGACACCATTAACGGCGGCGCTGGCAATGACACCCTTTATGGTGGCGGCGGCGATGACACGATGTCAGGCGGCCTCGGCGTCGATAAACTCTTTGGTGACGGCGGCAATGATCGTCTCGACGGCAATGAGGGCGACGACGTTCTGAACGGCGGCATCGGCCTCGACGTGATGTCGGGCGGCGTCGGCAACGACAGTTACGTCGTCGACAACATCGGCGATGTCGTGATCGAACGTGCCGGCGAAGGCGTCGACACAGTGACGACCAGCATCGACTACGTGGCAGGTGTAAACATCGAGAACGTCGTGCTCGCCGGATCAGCTGCACTCGCGATTAACGGCAACGCGATGGGTAACGTCGTGGTTGGCAACGCTGCGGACAACAGAATAAACGGCAACGACGGCAACGACGATTTGTCGGGCGCAGGCGGCAACGATCAATTGAATGGCGGCTCCGGCCTCGATCGCGTCTCGGGCGGGATCGGCAACGACGGCATCTTCGGCGGCGGCGACAATGATCGGCTGAGTGGCAACGAAGGTGACGATAGGATCTATGGCGACGGCGGCAACGATGTGATTTCGGGCGGCATCGGCAGCGACGTGCTGTCTGGCGGCGAACTGTCGGGCGGATTTTCGCTCGGCAACGACACGTTCATTTGGGCGCGCGCCGATGTGATCAATAGCGCCAACGTTCGCCAAGGCATCGATCACATCACTGATTTCTCCGCAACCGATCGCCTTGATTTTTCCGGCCTCGGACTGGGCACTGCCGCAATTGCAAGCCTCGTCCGCGTCACGGATTCGGCCAGCGGCACAATCGTCAGCGCCAACTTTGGCGCAACAGCAGGCTTTGTGGATGTGGCGGTTCTCGATGGCGTTCACTTGACGCTCGCCCGCATGGTCACGGATCAAAACTTTATCCTGTAATTCGAACCGGCGATCGTCCGATTTTGGCGGCTGATCGGCGCTTACTCCCTCCGCCCATTGCCACCCGCGTTGTGCTGCGCTAACGACAGGGCATCACAGGAGACGGCGATGACAGCGGCAAAAAATACACACCTGATTGCGGGCGCAACCGGCGATTGGGAACTCGTCGTCGGCCTTGAAGTCCACGCCCAGGTCGCGTCCCAATCGAAGTTGTTTTCGGGTTCCTCAACGGCATTCGGGGCGGAGCCCAATAGCCATGTTTCACTGGTCGATGCCGCGATGCCGGGCATGCTTCCGGTCATCAACGAAGAATGCGTCGCCCAAGCGATTCGCACCGGCCTGGGTCTCAAATCGCAGATCAATTTGCGCAGCGTGTTCGATCGCAAAAACTATTTCTATCCCGATCTTCCGCAGGGCTATCAGATCTCGCAATACAAGCAACCGATCGTCGGCGAGGGTGAAATCGAGATCGAGGCCGACGGCGAAACTCTCCTTGTCGGTGTCGAGCGTCTGCATCTCGAGCAGGACGCCGGCAAGTCGTTGCACGACCAGCACCCAGATTACTCCTACGTCGATTTGAACCGGTCGGGCGTGGCGCTGATGGAGATCGTCTCGAAGCCGCACATGCGCTCGTCGAAACAGGCGCAGGCCTACGTCACCAAATTGCGCACCATCCTTCGCTATCTGGGCACGTGCGACGGCGACATGGAAAAGGGCAACCTGCGCGCCGACGTCAACGTTTCGGTCAGGAAGCCGGGCGATGAACTCGGCACGCGTTGCGAAATAAAGAACGTCAATTCGATCCGCTTCATCGGCCAGGCAATCGAGGTCGAGGCCCGCCGTCAGATCGATATCATCGAAGGCGGCGGCAAAATCGATCAAGAGACGCGTCTGTTTGATCCAGCCAAGGGCGAAACGCGCTCGATGCGCTCGAAGGAAGAAGCACACGATTACCGCTACTTCCCCGATCCCGACCTGCTGCCGCTCGAGCTGACGCAGAATTTTGTCGATGATCTGAAACAGCATCTGCCCGAATTGCCCGACGAAAAACGCGCCCGTTTCGTCAAGGATTACGGACTGTCGACATACGACGCCAACGTCCTCGTCGCTGAACGCGAATCCGCCGACTTTTTTGAAGCGGTGGTGAAGAACGGCGGCCGCGACGGCAAAATTGCCGCCAATTGGGTGATCAACGAATTGTTCGGCCGCTTGAACAAAGAAGGCAAAGACATCGAACACAGCCCCGTTTCGGCGAAACAATTGGGCGGCATCGTCGAACTCATTTCGTCGAATGCGATCTCGGGAAAAATCGCCAAGGACCTGTTCGAAATCGTCTGGACGGAGGGCGGTAATCCAGCCGATATTGTCGATAAGCGCGGCATGAAACAGGTGACGGATACCGGAGCTATCGAAAAAGCCGTCGACGAAATTATCGCAGCCAACCCCGACAAGGTCGCACAGGCCAAAGCCAAACCCTCGATGGTCGGCTGGTTCGTCGGTCAGGTCATGAAATCGACGGGCGGCAAAGCCAACCCGGCAGCGGTTAATGATATTTTGAAGTCGAAGCTCGGGATCTGACGTGGCTCGCGATTAAAAAGGGGGGCAAGATGGAACTGCCAAGCTGCCTCGATTGCAAATACGCCGACCAAGGCCATCCGTGCCGCAAGGCCGATGGCTCGTTCGATTTTCCCAAAGTCGGCGCAGCTGTCGTCCTTCACGGCCGCACGTTTAGCGAAGACGGCGACAATTTCGATCCTGACACGCGTGATCTGCACGCCTGGGCATCCGACTGCGCCTACGAAGTCGAGCAGGATTACCCGCACCTGTTGTTGCCATTGATCGTCGCCGCGATGGACAAGTCGGAGACCTCACACGATGCCGCCTATATCGCGGCAGGCCTGCTCGAAAACGCCGTGGTCAAACACGGCCCTCTGTTGATTGGCGACATCGAGGCAATTGCAAAGAAGAGCGCCAAGTTCCGCTATTTCCTTTCCGCCATCTGGGGCGAGCGCAACGCTGATCCAAGTGTGTGGACGCGCGTGTGCGCGGCGGTCGGCGCCGATGGCGTCATGGACACAGAGGGCCGGGGTCCGTCAAAAGGCGAGCCGCTTGTTGTGCTGACCGACGAGGAAGCAGTAGCGTTGATGCACGAGCGCGTCGCCACAGCAGCCACTGGAACAGTCAGCTAACGAGCTTGCTGCAGCGGCACGCTTTAGACCGCGCTCAGTGGCGCGAGGTGCACTGCAGCCTTGGCCTTGTGGCGCTTCGCCAGGAAATGGACGAGCGCGATAATTCCCAAGATTGCGCAGCCAAAAGGCACAACGGCTGCAAACAAGTATAAAATCTTTGTCGATGTCATAAGCCCCTCCCCCGAGGTCGCCACTAAACTCGCGGCCGATGTTGGCCGGTGATGAGAAGTGATGCGACAAAATATACCAGGGAATGTTTGCGGGACCGCTCACAGGTGTCGTGCAATTGGCAACGCAAATTTTACGAATATTCAAAACTTGTGGCGGCAGCTGACGGCGGGTGACCGCGGCCAGAAGCGTTAAAGAATGCTAACTTTTAGCGGCATGCCGCCTCTGGGATGCAGCGTCACGCGGCTGATGGGCTCCGGCCGATGCCGCCCATCCCACGAAACCCGGGTTGACTGCAGGAGCGTCGCTAACACGACGGTCGCCTCCGTCATCGCAAACGAAGCGCCGATGCACACCCGCGGTCCAACGCCAAACGGCATGAACTGCGTGCGCTTGTGCAACGCCTCGCGCTCCGGCAAGAATCGGTCGGGGTCAAATCTGTCTGGATCATCCCACAGCGACTTATGGCGGTGAACGGCATAGATCGGAATAACGATCAGCGTTGGTTGCGGCAAGGCGATGCCGCCAAGCTCCGTCGCCTCGGTGTTGACGCGGGTCATTGCCGGCACCGCCGGATAGAGCCGCATCGCTTCTTTGATGACGCGTTGCGTGATGTGGAGCCGACCCACGTCGTCAGCGGTCACGGGCCGGCCTGCCGTTACCTTCGCGACCTCGGCGCGAACTGCGTCCTGCCACACGGGTGATCGCGCCAACAGGTACAATGTCCACGTCAACGCCTTGGCCGTCGTCTCGTGCCCGGCGAGCAAAAATGTTCCGAGATTATCGACGAGCTGTTCGTCGCTCATCGGCACGCCGGTCTCTGGATGACGCGCCGACAGCATTCGCGCCACCAGATCGTCGCCCTCGATGCCAAGAGCCCGCCGTCGGTCGATCATCTGTTGCACGACGGCTCGGCCTTCCTTCGCGGCAGCAAGCATGCTGCGCCGTCCAGGATGCCACCAGTGTTCGGGCGTCAGCATCAGCGCGGCCGCAACCGACCACATGATCGGCTTGATATAGGCATACCCTGTACGTTGGATCTCGCCCGCTTGGCTCTCGTCGATACCAGCAAGAATAGTCCGCGCGATGACCGCAAACGTCGTGTCGGTCATATCCTTTTCGATCTGCGCGGTATGCGATGCACCTGCCGCGCGCCATCTCTCGATTTGCTCATTTGCCGCCGCGACCATCTGCGGGACATAAGCCTGCACGTCGCTTGGCCTGAATAACGGGCTCGCGAGTTTTCGCTGCCAGCGCCAGTGATCGCCGTCGGCCGTGAGCAAGCCAGTACCGATCAACGGCTTCAGCACACGCTTGTCGAGACGGGTCTTGGCAAACAGGTCCGTGCGGCGGACCAGAACTTGTTCAAGGAGATCTGGCCCCGTCACCCAAGCCACGAGCGGCCGCTTCCGCCCGTACGTCACTATTTGCTGTTCGTAGACGGCGCGAGGCAGTGATCGCAGCGGATTGCGCACGAAGCGCGTGATGCTGAGCGATAACGGCAGCGCCCGCGCCGCTGGCTTTACGGACGGCGGGTACAAGGCCGCGTCGTTGCCTCGGCCGGCGAGAAAGCCGTCGAAGTCGTCGTTCGGTGCTTCAGCCAAATGCAGCTCTCCCTCCGCGGTTAACGCGAAATTGTGGAGCTCCGATCAGTAGGCCGCAACGCGAGTAGATTTAAACGGCAGCCTTGGCGCTGCGCGCCTTGCCGGCTTGTTTTTTGAGACGCGCGCGCACGGCCGGCGTATTACCTTGAATACGCGTGACTTTAGCCCGCGGAATAGCGCGCCGTGCCTTCTTCTTCTGCTTTTGAACGTTTTTGAGCGACGTCTTCATGGAGTAACCTGCATGTTCGATTGATTGATCGCAGCGAGGTCATGACCACGAAGCGGCGAATTATGCCTTTCCTGTAGGCGATCCCCGCGTGTTAGGCAAGCTGATCGCCTGAAGCCCGCTAGAAGCCCAAGAACTGCAATATGAAGCGTGGAGATAGGCATACTGCCACGGCAAGGACAGCCGAGGCGAGGCTGGCCAGAATGAACAACGGCAGCGACACTGATGTCGCACCGGCAACGGCTGGCACATAGGCTCGGCTAATTCCCAGGAACTTGCTGAAGACGACCCCGCTTACGCCCCAACGGGCGAGGAAATTATGCGCCGCTTGAATACCGTCCGGGTACCAGGAGATCGGCCACAGCGAATCGAGATCGCGGCCGCGCTTGGCTCCGGCCCAGTAGCCGATCAGGTCGCCAAAAAAGACGCCCGCAACACCGGCGAAGAATACGTAATACGGATTGCCGCCGGCAAACAGGTAGAGCAAACCACCACCAAAGAGCAGGGCGACGGTCGGCCAGAACAGCAGCGGGATCGGCAACGAATGAATGAGCGCGAGAGCGAACATTCCAAACGCCGCCAAGTGTTCGTGAGCCACGATGAACGCGAAGATGGGCTCTTTGTAGTAGATGCCCCAAAAGGGTGCGAGCACGGCCCACGCCGCCCATATGAAAGCGCTGATCGTATTGGCAACCTGAAACCGCAGCTGGGGCATTCGGAACATGCCAGCGACGACCGGGATCACAGCGCGCACCGGTCCGACGAAGTGGCCGAGAAAAACACTCCACGTGCCGTAATGGTTGAAAAACTTCTCACCCCGCGGAATGAGATCAGGATGACTGCTGAACGGCCAGACATTTGGGATCGAGTCTTTGAAATATACTCCAATCCAATAGGACAGGGCATAGCCGAGCGTACCGCCGAGTCCGGCGGCAATGACCATAGGTGTCAGCACGGAAGGAGCCACGCCGCTTGCCGCAAGTGCGCCGGAAAATCCGACAAGTAT
>JANOCZ010000204.1:0-10159 GCA_031412455.1 Hyphomicrobium sp.
ACAGCCACGACCCATGGCTCCGCGACACGAGGTTCGTATGCTTTCCCTGCCAGCCAATGCCGGCGCGCGCCGCGAGCGGCTTTTCCATCAACGGTGCAGTGTCGACAAAAACTTTGACATCTGCCCCCGACGCAGCGGCAAAGGCCGACGCCAGAGTTTTGATGCGCCCCTTGAGGACATCGTGATAATCGCGGCCTTTTGCGTACATCGAAATGACCGCGCGGTCCTTGTCGCGCAGATATGCGAGCGGATCAGCCGACGCATCCGGCGCGTAGGATTGCCCGATCATGATTGCCGTTCGCGCGTCAGGCCACAACGCGTTGGGATCGGCGCGCCGGTCACTCGTCGTTTCCATCCACGCCATGTCGCCGTGCCGCCCAGCTTGTAGAAAATCGCGGAGCTTCTGGCCAGCGACGGGGTCGGCAAGCCGTGTAATGCCGACCGCATCGAGCCCGAGAAGGTCCGCCTGCGCAATAAGCAATGCTTTGAGGTCGATGGGACTGAGATCGGTCACGGGTCGCAATGCACAACTACAAACTAGAAATCGAGATCGGCGTAGGCGGCCGGCGGTGGTGTCCCGGGCACGCGATCGGCCAGTAACCCGCGGAATGACGGCCGCGACTTGACCCGTTGATACCACGTTTTGGCGCCCGGAAAATCATCCCATGGCAGCTCACCAAGATAATCGACCGCCGAGATATGGGCCGCCGCCGAAAGGTCCGCAAAACTCAACTCGTCGCCAGCAAGCCATCGTCGCGTATCGGCGAGGTATGACACGTACGACAAATGATATTTGAGATTGGCCCGCACGGCGCGCAGAATTTCTGGATCTGGCGCGGCAATATCATCGGCACGCATTCGCTTGTGCACTTTTTCAAAGAGCAGCTCACGCGAGACTTCGCGATCGAACTTGCCATGGAACCAATCGACCAGTCGCCTCACTTCGGCGCGTTCTTCGCGATTGCCGGGATACAGTTCGGGGAGACGCGCGGAGCCCGGCGGCGGCGAAGCGGCCATTTCCTCGGCGATGAATTCGGCGATCGAGTAAACACCGCACAGCGTCAGCCCGTTCTCCATCTCGAGCACGGGCAACTCACCGGCTGGATTTTTGGCTAGAAAGCTTTGCCGCCACTCCCACGGGTTCTCATCGGCCAGCGTCGCCTCAAGGCCAAATTCGCCGAACGCCAGCCGCACGGATCGCGAGCGCGGGCATAGTTTGTAATGGGTGAGCTTGCCGATCATCCTGCAACTCTGAGGGCGGGTTTTGCAAACCCTACACGCGTTTCATCCGATTCGCTTAGAGGGGCTGCCGCCGCGCCATACTGTCATTGGGCAGCCGCCGGAAATCCTGCTAGGTGATGCCGCGGACCGTGCAATTAAGGGCAAGCTGAGCATGCAAACGTGGCAAGTCATTCTGCTCGGCCTGATTGAGGGACTAACGGAATATCTCCCTGTCTCCTCGACTGCTCATCTTCTGCTGACCGAACGGCTAATGGGCGTAACCTCTCCCGGCCGCACCTTCGAAGTTCTAATTCAGCTGGGCGCGATCTTAGCGCTTGTCACGGTCTACGCCGCAAAACTTTGGCAAATGGCGCGTGACCTGCCGAGCGACCCGCGCACACAAAAGTTCGTGCTGGCGATCCTGCTCGCGTTTCTGCCGGCAGCCCTGATTGGCGCCGCGCTGCACAGAATCATCAAAGAGGTGTTTTTTGAATCTCCGCTCTTGATCTGCGTCTCGCTTGTTATCGGCGGCATCATTTTGCTGATTGTCGATCGGATCAAATTTGCGCCGCGCTATACCAACGCCATGGACATTACCCCATCGACAGCGCTTAAAATCGGTCTCATTCAGTGTCTCGCGTTGATCCCCGGCGTATCGCGCTCGGGCTCGACGATCGTTGGCGCGATGTTGCTGGGTGCCGACAAACGGACGGCCGCCGAGTTCTCGTTCTTCCTGGCGATGCCGACCATGGCCGGCGCGTTCACCTACGACCTCTATAAAAACTGGGCGTTGCTCAATCCTGACGACGTGACCAACATCGTATTGGGATTTGCTGCGGCCTTCATCGCCGGCGTGATCGTCGTGCGCACTGTGCTTGATTTTATCGCCGCGCGCGGTCTGTCATTTTTCGGTTGGTGGCGGATTTTGGTCGGCGGCTTGGGCCTGGGCGCAATCGCAATGCTCGGAGTTTGAGCCCAATCCCGCGTGTCCGTCGAATTTACGCCGCGTGCGAGGTCATTGGCGCGGTCAGCACTGTTCGCAATTCGTCTGCTGTCTTCGCCGCGCGCAAATGCTCGAGCGTCGCTGAATCGCGAACCAGCCGTGAGATGCGCGCCAGCGCTTTGAGATGATCTCCACCGGCATGTTCCGGAGCGAGAAGAAAGAACAACAGATCGACCGGCTCACCGTCGTGGCTGTCGAAGCTCACGGGCTTTTCGAGGCGAGCAAATATGCAAGTGATCGTGCTGAGGCCCGGCAGTTTGATATGCGGAATGGCGATGCCGCGCCCAAGGCTCGTAGAGCTCAACCGCTCGCGTTGCAGCAGAGCTGTGAAAATGTCGTGCACTTCAAGGCCCGTCACGGCGCCAGCACGATCTGCCAGCGCCTGCAGTGCATGTTTCTTATCCTGCGCCGACAAAGCAAAAATGATTCCGTCTTTGCCGAGCATGTCCCCGAGGTTCATGATCATTCTATCCAAATTCCCAATGACGCCGTCATGTTCAACCCGGCTAAATCAATCATACAATGGCTGCGGCTCACTGATTAGGAAGGCAACAGTAGCCTCACCCAGACTATGCCTTAGCCGTTCCATTAACGCGCACTTGTGACGATGGTTCGGCATCGATCCACCCAATATTACCATCGGGTCGGCGATAGACGACGTTCAAGCCTCCGTGAGCCGCATTCCGGAAAATCAAAAACGGCGCCTCGGTCAAATCGAAGTTCATCACCGCCTCGCTGACGGTGAGTTCTTGGATGCCGTGCGGGGCTTCCGCGACGATCACGGGGTGAGCGACAGGCTCCTCGTGCTGCTCGTCTTCATGCGTGCCCACAAGATAATCGCGCGCGTCGATATCGCCCTTCCTTCGACCGGCAGCTGTCGCCGCGGCCGAATGCGATTTCAGCCGGCCCTTATACCGGCGCACGCGGGTTTCCAGCCGCTCGACGGCACTGTCGGCACTGGCATAGGCATCTCCGCCCGTGCCGTGAGCTTCGAGCAGCAAACCGCTCGCAAGGCGCACCGAACAATTGGTCTTGAAAAGTCCGCGCTCGCGTTCGAGGCGCACGTGGCCATCGACTTCGCGGCCGAGATACTTTTTCAAAACCGTTTTGATTTTGTCGGCGACATAGACTTGATAAGCATCGCCAGCATCGACGTTCTTACCGGTAATCTGAAGTGTCATCATTCAGCCTGTGGTTCGATTCTGAAGCGTGGCCCGCTCCCGCGCCGAAGGCAAAGCGTCATCGCAATGTCATCGTTAGGCATTGCAGAGGGTCGTGTCAAATCACGGATCGCGTGGCAATGTAATATAATTAGCGAAATAGATTCAATGCGTTAGGATGGCAAGCTCATATAGTCCCGCCAAGTCTTTCAACCAAGCGTTTGTCGCGTCGCCTTTGCACCGACGACGGGATTCGAAGCGCCTCACGATATTTTGCAACCGTGCGTCGCGCAATGTCGATGCCCTCCGTTTTCAGCCTCTCCACAAGTTGATCGTCCGACAGCACGCCGCCCGCGCGCTCCCCATCGATGAGCTGCTTGATACGATAACGAACCGACTCCGACGAATGCGCCTCACCGTCCGCCGACGACGCAATCGACGACGTAAAAAAATACTTGAGCTCGAAGATACCGCGCGGCGTTGCGATGTATTTGTTCGACGTCACGCGCGACACGGTCGATTCGTGCATCGAGATCGCATCCGCGATTGTCTTCAAATTCAATGGCCGCAGATGCTGCACGCCATGCATGAAGAACGCATCTTGCTGGCGCACGATCTGCTCGGCGACGCGCAGAATTGTCCGGGCTCTCTGATCGAGGCTCTTGACCAGCCAGTTCGCCGTCTGCAGGCATTCGATCAAATAGTTTTTGTCTTTTTCGTTGACCGCCGTTTTGGTAATGCGCGTGTAATAACTCCGGTTGATCAGCACGCGCGGCAGCGTATCGCTGTTGACCTCGACGTGCCATCCGCCATCAGCCGCGGCGCGAACAAGAACATCGGGCACGACCGCCTGCATTTGCACGGCGCCGAATGCGAGGCCCGGCTTAGGGTTCAGCCGCTTGATCTCGTGGATCATGTCGGCCAATTCGTCCATGTCCGTTCCAACGGCTTTTTTTAACGCGGGCAAGTTTCGGCTGGCGAGCAGATCGAGATTGGCAAGCAGTGACGCCATGAGCGGATCATAACGGTTTTGTTCTTTGAGCTGCAGCGCCAGACACTCCGCCAGAGATCGCGCAAAAATTCCGGGCGGATCGAGCGTCTGCAATTTTGCAAGCACGCCTTCGACGAATTCGAGCGACGCGCCGAGCCGTCCCGAGAGATCCGCCAAATCCTGCGTGATGTAGCCAGCTTCATCGACGAGATCGATCAGATATTGGCCGACAATCCGTTCGACCGGATCGGTGAGGGCGAGCGGCATCTGTTCACCCAGATGCGCGCGCAACGAAGTCTCAGCACCGGCGAGCGATTCAAAATCGCCGTCATCGCCGCTCTGATTATTGTGCATGCGTTGGCTGACGTTATTCCAGCTCATCCCACTCAACGGCCCGTCGGTGATGGTTGGCTCACCGGTGCCCGTTTCCTGGTACACGTTCCCGAAATCGGCATCGAGCCCGCCGGCGTGATCTTCGATCGGTTTGCGCAAATCGAGCCACGAGTCGTCGCCGCTTTCAGCTGGGGCTGGCTCTTCCGGCTTTGCCGGCGCACTTTGCTCCTCGCGCTCAAGCAGCGGGTTGCGCTCGAGTTCAGTGTCGACGAATTCGTTGAGCTCGAGGTTGGAGAGCTGGAGAAGCTTGATGGCTTGCTGCAGCTGTGGTGTCATCACCAGCTGCTGGCCTTGCCGCATCTCTAATCTGGCTGAAAGCGCCATGCGCTAACCTGCTGCTCCGTGTGCGAAATTGCACCGCCAGCTATACTCAACGCGTGTTAACGAACATATCCCCGAGGTAGACGCGCCGTACATCTTCATTCGCTATGATTTCTGAAGGCTTACCTTGTGTCAGAACTTGACCATCATAAATGATGTAAGCCCGGTCGATCAGGCTCAAGGTCTCGCGAACATTGTGGTCGGTTATCAAGACCCCGATGCCGCGCTCCGTCAAATGGCGAACGAGCTGTTGAATATCGCCGACCGCTATCGGATCGATACCGGCAAATGGTTCGTCCAGCAACATGAACGACGGCCGCGACGCCAACGCCCTGGCAATCTCGCAACGGCGGCGCTCGCCACCCGATAGCGCCATGGACGGCGATTTCCGCAATCGCGTAATCGAGAATTCTTCGAGCAGGCTGTCGAGCTGCTCCTTGCGCTTTTTCTTGTCGGGTTCGACGAGTTCGAGAACCGCCATGATATTCTGCTCAACCGTGAGCCCGCGAAAGATCGACGCTTCCTGCGGCAGATAGCCGATGCCCAGTCGCGCACGTTGATACATCGGCAGCGGAGTGACGTTTTCCCCATCGATCGTGATGCGCCCGTCGTCAGCGGGAACGAGGCCGGTGATCATGTAAAAGACGGTCGTCTTGCCAGCGCCGTTGGGCCCGAGCAGCCCGACGGACTCGCCGCGCCCGACCGCGAGGCTAACGCCTTTGACGACCATGCGTTTGCGGTAAGACTTCTTGACGTCGTATGCGGTCAGCCAACCTTCGGCGCCGATCGCATGCGGATCGTCGGGCGTTTTCGGCGTGGCTCGGCTCGGCGCTTTTGCGTCGGCACGAGCGTCGGCGCGGCGGCTTCCGTTGATGCGCGACAGAAGGGGAACCGCTTTGAACACTCAAGTCCTCTTGGTCAATTCGAAACTACAAAAATTCTTATGCCTTAGCGGCCGTAGTGTCTATCCGTCGTGGCCACTTCAAGGCTGCGCGCGCGTTTGCCATCCATCCTCAACCTTGCCAGCGGCCCGGCCGGCCTTTGCCTTGAGCTCGCCGGGGTAGAAAACGGCACTTGGCCGACTGTTGCCACTGGACGTGGCCGATGTCGCAGCTGTAGCGGTGCCGTCAGCCGACACGGCGGCTCCTCCATTGGCCGTCGGCGATGCATCGCTGGGGATAGTGCTCTCACCGGTCGTCATATCGATCAGCAGCTTGCTACCGCGCACGACGCTGCTGCCCTGGGTCAGAACCACGTTCCCACCCAGTGTCGCCATGTTGGCCTTGGTATCGAAATCCGCCCAGTCACCGGTGGCCTTCTGCCCGTCCTTCGACGTGATCTCGACCTTGCTGCTGGCTTTGATATGCGTCAGTTGCGCAGCGGCGGTTTTAGCGCCCTCGGCGGCAGCACCGGTGAGGCCTGCCGAGCCGGCATAGGTGGCCTTGAGTTCGGCAGCACGGATTACGAAATCACCCTGCACCGCGCGCACGTCGCCCGAAAACACGGCTTGCTTGACGCTGTCATCGACATCGAGCCGGTTGGCCTCGATGTTGACGGGGGCGTTTGGGTCGGTCTTGAAGGACGCGCCGAACGCCATACCCGCCGGCTTCTGCGCCTCATCCTTGCTAGGCGCCGCTGCAGCCCCGCCCTTGTTCTGTTGAAACCGGGCGCTGATCCGGCCCGCGGCGTCCGTTGCTGCAGGAGCAGTCAGCTGCATGCGGCTCGACGCGCGGTTAAATAGAAGGCGCCGGCCTTTGAGAACATTCTGCCCTTGCGTGACAACGACCTCGCCCGTGAGCAGGACGGAGTTTTCCGCCTGATTGACTTCGGCCCGATCTGCGGTCGCCCGCTTGTCAGGCAATTGTGCCATGACGACATCGCCTTCGAGAATGGCCTTCTGCGCAACGGGATCGAAGTCGGCGTTTTGGCTTGTGATCGTATCGCCGTTCGCTTGTTTGAGCGTGACGGGGTTGATAGCGACGATCCGCTTGACCTTGCTTCCGCTCCCCTCGGCAGCCCCCGGCGACGTAGCGCTGCCCTCGTAGGTGACCTCGAGTTCCGGCGACGTCAATGACGAGCCCTCTTGAACGGCCACCACACCGCCGCTGAACAGCGCAGTTTTGGTGGCATCGTTGACGTCCAAACGGTTCGACGTGATATCGACCGGAGCGTCAGATTTTCCAAAGCCTGCGTCGCGGCTGTCCGCAACGGTCTCTGCGCCAACATCTTCCGCGCCGGATTCTGTGTCAGATTTTTCACGCGCGTTGAGATGCGTCTTCACGTCATCGACGAACGTGTATTCTTTTGCTTTCTGTCGCACCGTCATCTGGTTGGCAGAAATCGATCCGGCCTCCATGGCAACGTTGACCGGCTCACTTGAAGTGATGATATTTTGCTTGGTGTCGATGGTCGCCCGCGTCAGGCGCGCCTTCATGCCGGCGTCTCCGCCGATGTCGATGGCGTCGTAGAGTTCAAGCACGTTCGCTTTGCTATCGAATGTGCCCCGTGTGGCTGTGAGCGTCGTCTTGAGCTTCTTTGCGTCGGTCAGCTCGCCCGTGATGCGTGTGAGATTGATCACGTTCAGCGACTTCAAAACCTGCTGAGCGCTCTCAGCCTTGACCCAATATTGACCCCCGTCGGCGTTGAACCCCTCATAGTGCGGATTTTGCATTGCCAGATTTTCCGGCAAGATCGTGGGCATTTCGAGCGCCGCAATGTTCTTCCCGAAGCCGGTCGTGCGCAAGATCGTAAGGCCGTAGAGAGCGGAAATCACGATGCCGGAAAGTGGCAGTCCGAATTTCAACGACCGAACGAAAATAGAATGCCGTCGCGCGGAGACACGGCTGAGTGTTCGGTCGCCGGCAAGCACGATCGCGCGCGCGGCCGAGCGGACCGTTGCCGACGTGCCCGTTGTTTCACGCGTCACTGCCATGCCGTCTCTGTCAGCACTGTGAACCCCCACCCATCCTCAAAACAATGTCGCGGTCAATTGGGGAGAGATTGGGACTACGAACCGCCTGTGGCGCGTTTTTGCCGCTTTTGGACGACGAAAGTTGCAGGTCAGTGCGCAAAAAGGTCGTGATCGCCAAATCCGGCGAGATCCAGTTTGGCCTGAACCGGCAGAAACCTGAAAGCTGCCTCCGCAAACCCAGTGCGCCCTTCACGGGCCAGCATCTGGTCGAGCCGGGATTTGAGCGCGTGCAGATGCAAGACATCCGACGCCGCGTAGGCCAACTGATTTGGCGCCAGATCCGCAGCACCCCAATCCGAACTTTGCTGCTGCTTTGAGATTTCGATCCCCAACAACTCGCCGCACAGATCTTTCAAACCGTGGCGATCGGTGTAGGTGCGAACGAGTTTGGACGCGATCTTGGTGCAATAGACGGGCGTGGTTTCGATCCCCAAATATTTCTCGAGGACGGCGACGTCAAACCGGGCGAAATGAAAAATCTTCACGGTCTTGGGGTCGGTGAGCAGGGCCTTGAGCCGCGGCGCTGCATATTGGCCGCGCTCAAACTGCACCAGGTGCGCGACCCCGTCGCCGTTAGAGATCTGGATGAGGCACAGCCGGTCCCGGTGCGGCTGCAAACCAAGCGTCTCGGTATCGACAGCAACCCCGTGCGGAAAGGTGAGCCCCTCTGGCAAGTCGCCCGTATGCAGATGAAAAGTCGTCTCGGCCATATGCGGCCTCCTGTCGGATCGTTCGAGGGGGGAACGCAATAGCGGCGCAATATTTGGAATCTTGGTGCCCAGAAGAGGACTCGAACCTCCACGCCTTGTGAGCGCTGCTACCTGAAAGCAGTGCGTCTACCAATTCCGCCATCTGGGCATTTCAGGAGGCTGTGAGGTAAAGCCCGCAGCCCGGGAAGTCAATTGCGCTCTGCCCTGCGTCCCCGATCATGAAACTACGGCGTTAGGCCACCTTCACAGCGGGCACTGGCACCGATAGAGCAGGCAACGAAGAGATTTGAGGTTTGACATGCCGGACAAAGACAAGTTAGCGGTCGTTTTCGGCGGCTCAGGGTTTCTCGGTCGGCACGTCGTGTCCGAATTAGCCAAGCGCGGCTACCGGGTGCGCGCCGCAGTCCGCCGTCCCGATCTCGCGGGTCATCTGCAGCCGATGGGCGTCGTCGGCCAAATCCACGCCGTTCAAGCAAATTTGCGTTATCCGGAATCTGTGCAGCGTGCGGTCCAGGGAGCCGACGTTGTCGTCAACTGCGTCGGCGTATTGGCGTCGATCGGAGAGCAGACGTTCGAAGCGGTCCACACGGCGGGTGCGCGCTCCGTGGCTAAGGCGGCACGTGACGCAGGAGCATCGCGTTTAATCCACGTATCAGCAATTGGCGCCGACCGCGCGGGGTCAGCCGTCTACGCTCGCAGTAAGGCTTTGGGCGAACAAGCGTGCGTTGAAGAATTCCCGCAAGCCATCATCCTTCGGCCATCCATCATCTTTGGACCGGAAGATGAATTCTTCAATCGCTTTGCAGCCCTTGCCCGGATAAGCCCGTTCCTGCCGCTGATCGGCGGCGGCCGCACGAAATTCCAACCGGTTTATGTGGGCGACGTCGCGACGGCGATTGCCAACGTTGCGGCGGGCTCTGGGACATCCGGCAAGATCTACGAACTCGGCGGCCCTGAAACGCTGACGTTCCGCGAACTCCTGGACCGGACGCTCGATTATACCGGCCGAACCCGGCTCTACTTACCGATGCCGTTTTGGCTCGCGCGCCTCCAGGCGGCCCTGACCTGGCCGCTACCCAACGCGCTGCGCCCGATTACGGGCGATCAAGTTCGCCTGCTGCAAACCGATAACGTGGTCTCGGTATCGGCGACGAACGAGAAGCGAACCTTGGCCGAGCTGGGAGTGACCAGCCCCGCGACGGTTGCATCGATCGTCCCAGGATATTTGGAGCGGTACAAATCCAAGGGGCAATTTGCTCACTACCGCCGGAGTTGACCGCGACTCCGAAAAAAAAAGCGCCTCGTCCGCAGGACAAAGCGCTTTTAATTATCTCTATCTGTGTGGGCGTCCCTAGTGCAGGGCAGCAATCGCCAGCTCGCCCTCTTCGG
>JANOCZ010000205.1:0-4653 GCA_031412455.1 Hyphomicrobium sp.
GGACTTCGAACCAGAACACCGCGGGCACAATCGAAGCGACCGCGAATACGATCACTAATAGCCAACTTGGTTTCATAAATGCCGCCGCGATGAGATACGGCGATCGCACAACAAACACGAGCGCCCAACCCTGTAAATCGCTCAAGGAAGGCACGCCGGTCAGGACATCTCGCAAGTGACGTAACAGCGCCGCGATCGATGAGTCATGTCGCATCGTTTCAGAATGAAAGCACACCAAATACTGCTGCTGCGCGATGGCATCGGCCAAGAAGAGCGAGAAGGTCATCAAAAGAATAGCTATCGCAGGCATTCGTCGCATGTACACGATTACGAAACCTAATCCAACGTCTCCAACTCATCGATCATGCCTTCGAGGACTTTGAGGCCCTTGTTCCAGAATTCTGGGTCGCGGGCATCGAGGCCGAACGGTGCCAGTAATTCGGAGTGGTGCTTCGAGCCGCCGGCTTTCAACATATCGAAGTATTTGCCGACGAAGCCCGGGTGCGCTTCGGCATAGAGGCCGTAGAGCGAGTTCACGAGGCAGTCGCCAAACGCGTAGGCGTAGACGTAGAAGGGCGAGTGAATGAAATGCGGGATGTAGGTCCAGAAGACTTCGTAGCCCGGCTTGAAGTCGATGGCTGGGCCCAAGCTTTCGACTTGTACCTCCATCCAAATGGCGTTCAGGCGGTCTGACGTCAATTCGCCGTTGCGACGCTCCTCGTGGACCTTGCGCTCGAACGTATAGAACGCGATCTGGCGCGCGACCGTGTTGATCATGTCCTCGACCTTGGAGGCCAACATCGCCTTGCGCTCGCGCTTATCCTTGGTGGCCGCGAGCAGGGCTTTGAAGGTCAGCATTTCGCCAAACACGGAGGCGGTTTCAGCCAAGGTCAGCGGCGTTGGCGCGAGCAGTGGGCCTTGGTCGCGCGCCAGCATTTGATGCACGCCGTGGCCAAGCTCGTGCGCCAACGTCATCACGTCGCGCGGCTTGCCTTGATAATTCATCAGCACGTAAGGGTGGACGGACGGCACCGTCGAGGCCGAGAACGCGCCCGGCGCTTTGCCCGGAGTCACGGCGGCATCGATCCAGTTCTTGTCGAAAAATTCCCGGGCGATGCCAGCCATTTCGGGAGCGAACCCGTCATAGGCTTTGAGGACGATCTTCTCGGCCTCGTTCCACTTGATCACGCGCTCTGGCTTTTCCGGCAGCGGCGCGTTGCGATCCCACGAGTTCAGCTTTTTCTTGCCGAGCCATTTGGCTTTCATGGCGTAGTAGCGATGCGAGGTGCGCGGGTAGGCGGCGCGGACGCTTGCGACCAATGCATCGACGACGGGGGCTTCGACACGGTTGGCCAGATGGCGACTGTCAGCGACGTCGGTGAAGTGGCGCCAGCGGTCGGAGATTTCCTTGTCCTTGGCGAGCGTGTTCGTAATCAGCGTGAACAGCGGCAGGTTAGCCGCGAACGTCTTGGCGAGTGCTTCGGACGCCGCTTTGCGTTTCTTTTCGTCGGCATCGGAGAGGCGGTTCAACGTCTGCTCGAGGCCGAGTGGGTCTTTCTCGCCTTTCACCTCGAACTTCAGGCTCGACATCGTTTCGTTGAAGAGGCGGGTCCAGCTGGCGCGGCCGGTCTGCGATTTTTCGGTAAAGAGCGTTTCAAGCTTCTCGTCGAGCTGATGCGGCTTTTCCTTGCGGAGATCGTCGAACCACGGCGTGTAGCGTTTCAGCGATTTGTGTTTCAATGCCTCAGCCAGCACGGCATCGTCGATCTGGTTCAATTCCAATTCGAAGAAAATTAGGTCGGTCGAAATTTTCGTCAGCTTTTCGGAGACGTCGCCATAGAACTTGGCGCGAGCGGGATCAGCTTGCTTTTGCGCATAGTAGAGCCCCGCGAAGGACGCGAGCTTGCCCATCAGGTCGGAAAGTTTTTCGTAGTCCTTGACCGCGACGGCCAACTTCGCGCCATCGGTGGCGAGCCCTGAGAGCTTACCTTGATAGGCAGCTTTCATGCGAGCCGCCTCTTTGGCAGCAGATTTAGTATCGCGGGCAATTTCGGGGGCATCGGGGCCAGCGTAGAGATCGCTCAAGTCCCAAACGGGCATGCGGCCGAGGTCTGATTTCGAACCGGCCGACTTGCGGTCTGCGGTCGCTGCGTGATCCTCAGTTTCCGATCGCCAGCTTCTGCGCATCGCGTTCCTCGTGTTCAGCCAATGAAATAAGCGCGAGGGTTAGCACACGCCCGCTCGCGATGAAATTGACTTGCGCACGAAAATGCGAAGGCAAGGCCGTTCAGCCTTTTAGGTGGCTGACGATTTTCGACCAGGTGGCGGCGCTGATGGCGCTTTTTGGGAGAACGTGGCCGATTGAACCCTCGTCCAAATCCGCGGCACCTTGGACGCCGCTTTCCAAATCGTCGAGATCGATGAATTCATCGCCATCAGCGAGATCCATGCCGCCTTCGGCTGCACTGACTTTAGCGTTTTCCTCGTCGCTCAGAAGATTGAGGATGGTCATTTTAGCTGCTTCGCCATTGCCGGACTTCGTCGACATGTCAGCCTCGCGTTTGGTGAACGGACTACGCATTTCAGGGGTCCCAGCCGGCTTGGCTGGATGACTTCGAACGGCGAGGCGACACAATTGGTTCCGTTGACATGCGGCAGGAACTGGCTTCGCTGCAGCGACCATGTTAATCGCGAGCCAAGATAAACTTTCAACCGAGCACTTAAATCATGAGCAAGACGACGCGCACCGAAAGCGACACCTTCGGCCCAATAGATGTCGCGGCGGACAAGTATTGGGGGGCGCAGGCGCAACGTTCGCTCGGCAATTTCAAAATCGGAACCGAAAAGCAACCGGCGCCGATCATCCGCGCGCTTGGCATCGTCAAGCGAGCGGCGGCCGAGACCAACATGGCGCTCGGCAAGCTCGACGCAAAAATCGGCGAGACGATCGTGCGGGCCGCGCAGGAAGTCATCGAGGGCCGGCTCGATGCTCACTTCCCGCTCGTCGTCTGGCAGACAGGCAGCGGCACGCAATCGAATATGAATGCGAACGAAGTGATCTCCAACCGGGCGATCGAAATGCTCGACGGCGAGATGGGCTCGAAAAAGCCCGTGCATCCCAACGATCACGTCAACATGGCGCAGTCGTCCAACGACACGTATCCAACGGCGATGCACATTGCGTGCGTGGAAGAGATCCACCACCGCCTGCTGCCAGCGCTTCAACAGTTGCGCAATGCGCTCAACGATAAGGCGCACGCTTGGCACTCGATCATCAAGATCGGGCGCACACACACGCAGGACGCGACACCGCTGACGCTTGGACAAGAATTCTCCGGCTACACGCAGCAGGTTGAAAACGGCATCGCGCGCATCGAGATGACGATGCCGGCGCTGATGCAGTTAGCCCAAGGCGGGACTGCCGTCGGAACCGGGCTCAACGCGCCCCGTGGGTTCGCTGAAAAAGTTGCCGAGCGGATCGCCGCCATCACGCAGCTGCCGTTCACCACTGCGCCCAACAAATTCGAGGCGCTGGCCGCGCACGACGCGATGGTGTTTTCACACGGCGCGATCAATACGGTTGCGGCGTCGCTGTTCAAAATCGCGAACGATATCCGCTTCCTCGGCTCGGGCCCGCGCTCAGGGCTCGGCGAATTGGCCTTGCCTGAAAACGAGCCGGGCTCTTCGATCATGCCGGGCAAGGTCAACCCGACCCAGTGCGAAGCGCTGACGCAAGTTTGCGTGCACGTATTTGGCAACAACGCGGCGCTGACGTTTGCCGGCAGCCAGGGTCATTTTGAGCTCAACGTCTATAATCCGGTGATGGCGTACAACTTTCTACAGTCGGTACGGCTGCTCAGCGACGCGTGCGTCTCGTTCACCGACAATTGCATCGCGGACCTTGAGCCGCGGCGCGACAACATCAAAGCGGGGCTCGATCGGTCGTTGATGCTCGTCACGGCTCTGGCCCCTAAGTACGGCTACGATCTTGCCGCGAAAATCGCCAAGACGGCGCACAAGAACGGAACGACGCTCAGAGAAGAGGCCTTGGTGGCCGGGATCCCTGCAAGTGATTTTGATGCGATCGTCAGGCCGGAAAACATGATCGGGCCGGACGCTTAGCGCGTTTGCGAGCATGGCACGGGCGTGTTAGTATGCGCATCGGGAATGCGCATACTTGATGAGGTTTTGCATGCCTTCGCGTCGTTCTAAAAAAGCCGTCAATGTTTCGCTCGATGCTCAGCTACTCGCCGAGGCGAAAGAATTCGGCACGAACCTCTCGGCGTTGCTCGAAGCTGCCGTGATCGAACAGCACCGCGAAAAACGCAACGCGAAATGGAAAAAAGAAAATCAGGCAGCCATCGATGGCTGGAATAACCTCATCGACGAGGACGGTCTGTGGATCGAGAAATATAGAGCTAAGTCGTAATGGAGCAATTCGACATCTGCCGGCTGAAGCACGGTGAAATCGTCGTGATCCTCCAGCACAAGACCTTCAGCGCGTTCAGAACACCCTTGATCCCGGAATCCATCGAGATCAGTTTTGAGAGTGGATTTTCGGGAATCAGCCGATCCCATTTGAGTTCCAGTGATTTGAAGGAGATCACGAAGCCGACCACGCAGCGGCTGGCCACGTCGGTGGCCAGCGTCAGG
>JANOCZ010000206.1:0-6876 GCA_031412455.1 Hyphomicrobium sp.
ATGTCAAGGCGCGCTATCCGCATGTGCCGATCTATGCGCGGGCCCGCAATCGCACGCACGCACACCGGTTGCTTGACCTTGGCGTTACAGCGATCCAACGCGAAACATTCTTATCGTCGCTCGAGCTGACGCGGCAGCTCATCGTCGGGCTTGGCTATTCGGAGCGCGTCGCGCAGCGCTCGGTGCAGACGTTCAAGGCGCACGACGAGCGGCGTCTGATCGAAGATTACACGATTTCGTCGGACGTCGATAAATTGCAGGAGAAGGCGCGCAGTGATGCTGTCCGGCTCGAAAAGCTCTTTCGCGAGGATGCCGAGGAAGAGGCCAAGGCCGGTGCTGCGGGTCGCGAGCCGAAAGTCCGCGAGGCAAAGGTTGTGGTTTGAGGCAAAATCGCTGATTTGCGGTTGAAGGCGTGGCGGCTTGCGGTAGACGGGGCGCGAAAGCCCCGGTAAATGAGCGGGACATTTGTTGAGGGCGGCTTTCGCCCCAAAATCAGGCATCTTACAGTTATGACAAAAGCAACGACGACGGCGGTTAAGGCCGCTGCACCCGCTTTGAAGGGTGCACCCCTCAAGGATATGGCCAACGCCATTCGCGCGCTGTCGATGGACGCCGTGCAGGCAGCCAATTCCGGGCATCCAGGTATGCCGATGGGAATGGCGGACGTGGCGACGGTGCTATTTTCCGAAGTTCTAAAGTTTGATGCGGCCGATCCGGCCTGGCCGAACCGGGACCGGTTTGTTTTGTCGGCGGGTCACGGGTCGATGCTGCTTTATTCGCTGCTCTATCTCAACGGCTATCCGGGGATGACGATCGAGGAGATTGCGAATTTTCGTCAGCTTGGTTCGAAAACAGCGGGACATCCCGAGTTTGGACATGCGCCCGGTATCGAGACGACGACGGGGCCGCTTGGCCAAGGGCTTGGCAATGCGGTCGGCATGGCGCTGTCGGAAGAACTGTTGCGGGCGCGGGTCGGGGCTGAGCTGATCGACTATCACACGTATGCGATTGCGGGCGACGGTTGCCTGATGGAAGGCGTCAGCCACGAGGCGATTTCGATGGCCGGGCATCTCGGCCTCGGCAAATTGATCGTGTTGTGGGACGACAATTCAATCTCGATCGATGGCGCGACGAGCCTGTCGGTGTCGGATGATCAATTGGCGCGTTTTGCAGCGTCGGGATGGAACACGGTTCGCGTCGATGGACATAACACGGCTGAAATTTCGGCGGCGCTCAAAAAGGCCAAAGCGGATTCGTCGAAGCCTTGGCTGATCGCGTGCAAGACGATCATCGGATATGGCGCGCCAAACAAGCAGGGGAAATCCTCGACGCACGGCGAGCCGCTTGGAGCGGACGAAATCAAGGGTGCGCGCGAACGGCTTGATTGGCCTTATCCGGCTTTCGATGTGCCAGAGCATATCCTCAAGCCGTGGCGTGAGGCCGGAGGGCGCGGGGCGGTTGCGCGTGCGGCGTGGCAAAAGGTGTTCGCCAAGGCGGATGCGGCTGCGAAAATACTGATCGGCGGCCGCGATGCGAAAGCCGCTGCAGCCGGGGCGATCGCGGACGCAAAAGCTAGTTTCGCTGCAGATACGACGAAGCGGGCGACGCGCGTGTGGTCGCAGATGACGCTCGAGAAGCTCATTCCGGCGATGCCTGAATTGCTCGGTGGCTCGGCCGATTTAACGCCATCGAACGGCACGCGGACGAAGCATCACACATCGATCGACAAGGGAAATTTTGCGGCCAACTACATGCACTACGGCGTGCGTGAGCATGGCATGGCGGCGGCGATGAACGGTATCGCGCTCGCTGGATCATTCATCCCTTACGGTGCGACGTTCCTCGTGTTCACCGATTACTGCCGCCCGTCGATCCGATTGTCGGCGTTGATGCAGCAGCGCGTGATCTACGTCATGACGCACGATTCAATTGGTCTTGGCGAAGATGGTCCCACGCATCAGCCGATCGAACATCTGGCGGCGTTGCGCGCGATGCCAAACGTCAACGTGTTGCGGCCAGCGGACGGCATCGAGACGGCGGAATGCTGGGAGTTGGCGCTGGCCACCGATCAGACGCCGACCGTACTCGCGCTGTCGCGTCAAGCCGTGCCGAATTTGCGTGACGGCAGTAGCGAGAATCGCTCGGCGCGGGGTGCGTATGTCATTCGCGACGTCGAGGGTCAACGCGACGTGACGCTGATTGCGACGGGTTCGGAAGTCGGTCTTGCGGTTGAGGCAGCGGCGAAGTTGGCGGCGGATGGCCTCAAGGCTGCGGTCGTGTCGATGCCGTCGTTCGAATTCTTCGCGCTGCAGGGCGACGACTACCAGATGGAAGTTCTGGGCGAGGCGCCGCGCGTTGCCATTGAAGCCGGGGTCAGTCAGTGCTGGCATCAGTGGTTGCGCAAGAAAGATCAGTTTGTCGGCATGACGACGTTTGGCGCGTCTGCCCCGGCGCCGAAGCTGTTTGAGCATTTCGGCCTGACTGCGGCAAAGGTTGCGGATGCGGCGCGGGTCGCAATCCGGACGGCGCAGACGTAACCACCGCCGTCTTTCATTGAAACTTTGCCAGCGTTCACGCCGTATTGGATTGCACGATGAATCTCGACAAACTCAAAACCACCGCGAATATCGATATCGCAGGAAAGCGCGTGCTCGTGCGTGCTGACCTCAACGTGCCGGTGCGCGATGGCCGGGTGACGGATGTGACGCGGCTCGAGCGGTTGGTTGCGGGTCTCAAGGATCTTTCATCACGCGGCGCGAAGGTCATTGTCATTTCGCATTTTGGGCGGCCTAAAAGCGGGCCAGAGGCTCAGTTTTCATTGCAGCCTGTTGCTGCGCAACTGAGTGCGCTCATCGGGCGGCCCGTTGCTTTCGCCAGCGATTGCATCGGTGAAACAGCTCAAGCGGTGGTCAGCAAAATGGCCGATGGCGACATCGCGGTGCTGGAAAATCTTCGGTTTCATAAGGGTGAAGAGAAGAACGATGCGACGTTTGCGGGGGAACTTGCAAAGCTCGGTGATCTCTATGTCGGGGACGCATTCTCGTCTGCGCACCGGGCTCACGCCTCGACCGAGGGCGTAACGCATCACTTGCCATCGTATGCGGGTCCGCTGTTGATGGAAGAGATCAATGCGCTGCGCACCGCGTTGGAGATTCCGCAAAAGCCGACGGCGGCGGTTGTCGGTGGAGCTAAAGTCTCGACAAAAATTCCGGTTCTGATGAACCTCGTCGCCAAAGTCGACAAGCTGATCATCGGCGGTGGCATGGCCAATACATTTTTGCAGGCACAGGGCGTCAACGTCGGCAAATCTTTGGCTGAGCCCGAGTTTCACGAGACGGCACGCGGAATCATGGCTGAGGCCGCAAAGTGCGGATGCGAAATTGTGCTGCCCGTCGATGCGGTTGTCGCGCGCGAATTTCGAGACGGGGCGGCAAGCGAGGTTGTCGATGTTAACAGCGTGCCAGCGGATGCGATGATCCTCGATGTCGGTCCAGCCAGCGTCGCGCACGTTGCCCGCGTGCTCGATGGGTGCCGCACCTTGTTGTGGAATGGGCCGATGGGTGCGTTTGAGATTTCGCCGTTTGGAGAGGGCACGTTTGCGCTGGCCAAACAGGCAGCGGCGCTGACGAAGGCCGGACGACTCGTATCAATCGCGGGCGGCGGAGATACGGTCGCGGCGCTCAACGCCGCCGGTGTGACTGAGGATTTCACGTATGTCTCGACGGCTGGCGGTGCGTTTCTCGAATGGCTCGAGGGACGCGAATTGCCGGGCGTCGTCGCGCTTACGCGCTAACGCTGCGGTGATCGTCAGCGAACTGGAGAACGCGCCTCATGTTCGCTGATCTGCATATCTACCTCGGCGTTGCGCTGGCCGGGCTCGTCAGTTTCCTCTCGCCGTGTGTGCTCCCGCTCGTGCCGCCCTATCTGGGCTACATCGGCGGGACGACGTTCGATCAGCTCACGGGCGAAGATAAAATCGACCGCGAGGTGTGGCGGCGCGTTGTGCTGGCAGCTTGCGTTTTTGTGCTTGGCTTTACGACGGTATTCGTTGGGCTCGGTGCGACCGCGAGTTCGTTGGGGCAAGTGCTGCAATCCTATCGCGAACCGCTTGGTATCGCGGCGGGGGTCATCATTATTTTGTTCGGATTGCACTTCCTCGGCGTGATGCGGATTCCGCTGCTCTATAAGGAGGCGCGCTTCGAGGCCGGGGCGGGCGGCGCGAGTTTGGTTGGCGCCTACGTTATGGGGCTCGCATTCGCGTTCGGGTGGACGCCGTGTATCGGGCCGATCCTCGCCACGGTTCTGACGCTCGCTGCGCAAGAGAATAGTCTCGGCGCCGGCGTCAGTATGCTATTTGTCTATTCGCTCGGGCTCGGCATTCCGTTCATTCTGGCGGCGGTCGCGATCCGGCCGTTTCTTGGTTTCATGAAGCGGTTCAAGCGGCACTTCGGCGTCATGGAAAAAGTCATGGGCGTGTTGCTGGTGGCGACCGGCCTCATGTTTCTGTTCGGGGCGCAGAACTGGCTCGGGCAATGGATGATCGAAACGTTCCCGGGGTTGGCCAGCATTGAGGCCTGGCTCACGCCCGATAGTTTGCGCGGCGACATTTTGAAGAAGAGCGGCGGCTGACGCGCAATGGCGACTGGCTCAAAAATGCCCATTGCGTTGACGATTGCGGGGTCTGACCCGTCGGGCGGCGCTGGTATTCAAGCCGATCTCAAAACATTCACGGTGCTCGGCGTTTATGGGGCGAGCGTCATCACGGCATTGACGGCGCAAAATACCGTCGGCGTCAGTGGCGTGTTTAAAATCCCGGTGTCATTCATCGCGTCGCAGTTCGAAGCCGTCGGGTCGGACCTCAATGTGGGCGCGGTCAAAACGGGAATGCTCGGCGACGCCGAGACCGTGGAGACGGTCGCGCGCTTGTTGGCCGGACTGCAGCCGAGGTGGCTTGTCGTCGATCCAGTTATGGTGGCGACGAGCGGCGACAGGCTGCTTGATGAGGACGCGATCGACGCGGTGCGGACCCGCCTCATTCCCCTCGCGACGCTGATAACTCCCAATCTTCCCGAGGGCGCGGCGTTACTGGGGGAGGCTCTCGCTGAGACAGAAGAGCAGATGCGGCGGCAGGCGGAGGCGCTTCTTCGGCTGGGGTGCGGGGCGGTGCTTTTGAAGGGTGGGCACGGGGAGGGGGAAGAGGCGGTCGATTATTTCGTCAGCGCGGCTGGCAGCGCGCGTCTCGCTCGGCCGCGACTTCTAACCCGCAACACGCACGGGACAGGTTGCACGCTGGCGTCGGCGATTACGGCGGGGTTAGCGCTCGGGATGTCGCTTGAGGCAGCGGTTGATGCCGGAAAAAATTTCGTGTGGTCAGCGCTGAACTCTGCCGCTGCAAGTCAAATCGGGGCCGGACATGGTCCGATCGATCACATGTTCGGCTTGCGAAAATAATTGGATAGATTGCGCGGATAGGCGGTCAAACCTCACGAGATCGCCGCGAGTGTTGCGACCTAGCACCGTATCGCCGTCATCGGCGCGATAACATCAGGCTGGGCTTGCGCTGCGGCAAACGCTTTGGCAATTTCCCGGCGCGCAGCTGCCGTTTGACGGCGCCGCGAAGATCTCCGGGGGGAGCGCCAAGCTCGTTTGAACAAAACTGAGCTTGGCAAAAAACCGGTTCGTTTCGGCGGACCGGTTTTTTTGTGTCTTGTGCGGCACAGGTCGGTCGTTTTCCGAGTAGATGACAGCAGTTCCGGCGTGTTTCAGTTGAGCATGCACGCAACATCACAGTACATTCGCGCTGAAAATGAATGGGACCGATTCACGTAATCGGTACGGGGGACGCATCATGACGAGGGCACTTCAGCGGACACTCAAGCTCGGCGTAGCACTGGCCGCAGTCACTGTTTCAGGCGGAACGGCCTCGGCGGGCGGGTTCGCGCCGCACGAGCAATCAGCGCTGTTCCTGGGCACCGCATTTGCGGGCTCGGCGGCCGGCGGTGCGCTCAGTTCGATGTTCTGGAACCCGGCGGCCATCGGCCAGTTCAACGGCATCAATTCGGATTCGAATTATTCGCTGATCCTGCCGGATACGGAGATTACGGCGACGGGGGGCTCGTTGTTTAATCCAGGCAACGTTCCACCGTTGGGTAACAGCCGCTCCAGCGGCGACATCGGCGATACGGCGATCCTTCCTGCGAGCTATTTCAGCTACCAGATCAACGAGAAGATCGTCGTCGGTATGGGTATCAATGCGCCGTTTGGCCTAACGACCGATGGCGATTACGCTTGGGACGGCGCGACGCTGGCGCGTGAGTCAAAGATCACGACCTACAACTTCACGCCAACGGTTTCGTACCGAGTTGCGCCGGGGATCATTGTCGGTGCGGGGCTGCAGGTTCAATATATCGACGCGCAGTTGCGCAGCGCAATTCCTGTCGCTCTTGGGCCGACCTCTGCGGTCAAGGGCGACGATATTGGCTTTGGATTCACCGCTGGCATCTTGGTCACTCCGGCTGCTGGAACGACCATCGGACTTGGTTACAGATCCATGATCGAGCACGATCTGGAGGGAACGTTTCATATCTCAGAATTCCCGGGTGAAAATCAAATTTCTTCGAACATAGAGCTGCCTGAAATCGTAACACTCAGTCTTCGCCACGATGTTTCGCCAGCTTGGACCCTGCTCGGAAGTGTCGAGTGGACCAATTGGAGCCGGTTGCCGGAGTTGCAGGTCAATTGCGATGCGCTTGGTCCTCCACTCTGCAGTGGGCCAATTTTAAGTTCGCTGCCGTTGAATTGGCAGGACGGTTGGATGTTCTCGGCCGGTCTCGAGCATCAATACAGTTCGCAACTGACGTTGCGCGGCGGCGTGGC
>JANOCZ010000207.1:0-5003 GCA_031412455.1 Hyphomicrobium sp.
CCGAAGCGGCCAAACCCGGCGATCACGACATGCTCATCGCGATCTGGCAATTGGTCGAACGCCAGCGATGCAGCCTTTTTCGGAAATAGCCACCGCTCGGCGAGCAGCAAGAGCGGTGTCAGGGCCATCGACAGCGTGACGACGACAGTCAGAATTTCGGCGATGTTGCGATCAAAAATTTTGTTGGATTGCGCGACAGTCAACAATACGAAAGCAAATTCGCCGCCCTGCGCCAACGCGAGCGCCAGCCGCCGTGACGGCCCGTTCTCCAACCCTTGCAAGCGCCCGAGCCCAAATAAAATGAGCGCCTTGATCGCCATCAGCGTGATCGTCAACGCAGCAATCATGAGCGGCTGAGAAACAAGCAGCCCGAGGTTGAGTGACATACCGATCGCGGCAAAGAACATGCCGAGCAATAGTCCCTCGAACGGCGCGATGTCGGCCTCGAGCTGATGCCGGTAGCTGCTCTCAGCCAGCAGCGCGCCCGCGATGAACGCGCCGAGCGACGCCGGCAGCGCCACGAGTTGCATAATGAGTGTCACGCCGACGACGGTCAGCAACGCCGCCGCCGTCATCGCCTCCTTGACCCGCGACAGCGCGACGAGCCGCAACCAGTAATCGAGGGCGAACCGCCCGACCACGACAACCGCGACGATCACCATCAGCCCTTTCGCGAAAGCCATGTAGTCGATACTCGTCCCGTTCATTGCCGCGCCGCCCGCAAAAAACGGCGCCAATGCAATCAGCGGAATCGCGGCTAAATCCTGAAACAGGAGCACACTGAACCCAAGCCGCCCATGCCGCGTCGCGAGCTCGTTGTTCTCTTCCAGGACCTGCAGAGCAAAAGCCGTCGACGACAACGCCAACGCCGCTCCCGCAAACAGCGATGCGGCCATGCCATATCCCAGCGCCAAGCCGACACCAGCCAACGCGAGCCCGGTAATCGCGACCTGCGCCGTTCCCAGCCCGAAGATTGCCTGCCGCATCGCGAACAGCCGCTTCGGCCGCAACTCGAGACCGATGAGGAACAAAAGAAGCACAACGCCGAATTCGGCTATGTGCAGGACATTTTCAGCGTCGCTCGCCGAGAAAATGCGCCCGATTCCGAACGGGCCGATGAGCACGCCGGCCAGTAGATAACCAAGCACGGCCGCCATGCCGAACCACCGGGCCAGAGGTGCGGCCAGAGCCAGTGCGGCCAGCAAAATCGCTATTTCCCTTAGCTCCAAATCGAAAAATCCTTATCCCGTGACGCTTGAATCCTGCTGCAATTGACGCCTTCGCAGAATGAAACCTTTCGATCCGTTCTTCTACACCGCGCGTAGTCATTGGCAGACGTTAAGAGGTTCGGCTATGCTAGGCGAAATCGCAATCACTCGGCCGACCGGCCGTGTCATCACGTCTGGTTCAATATTGATGGCCGACTTTCTGCAGCGGATTGCCGAGCGTCGCGACGTCGAGGCGTTCCGCAAACTGTTTCAGAATTATGCCCCGCGCGTCAAATCGTACATGATGCGCCAAGGTGCGGACGCCAATACGGCCGAAGAATTAGCTCAAGAAACAATGTTGACCGTCTGGCGCAAGGCCGCGCTCTATTCGGGCGAAAAGGGCAGCGCCACCACGTGGATTTACACGATAGCCCGCAATTTGCGCATTGACCGCCTGCGCCGCGAGCTGATGTGGGTGGCACTCCCCGAAGGCCATAACGAGGAACCCTCAACGGATGCCCTCCCCGACGATCTACTGTCTGAGCAGCAGCGAAAAATTCGCGTCCAGCAGGCGTTGATTGGACTTCCGCCCGACCAGCTTGAGGTCGTGACGCTGTCCTATATCGAGGGCCTGTCCCACAGTGAAATCGCCGAGCGCCTCGGTCTGCCGCTCGGCACCGTCAAATCACGCATGCGGCTCGCTTACCAAAAAATCCGCGAGCTTGTCGAGGACTTGAAATGATGGCGATCAAGCATCACCCCGCCGCCGAGAACTTGATGAGCTGCTCAGCTGGTAGCATGCCCGACGCGTTTGCAGCCGTGATGGCCTCGCATATCGTCATGTGCCCGCAGTGCCGCGATGATCTGACTTTTCTCGAAACCGTGGGCGCCGTTCTGTTCGAAACCTTGAACGCGACGCCGGTTACCTCGAGCGCGCCGGTCCTCGACCTTCGCGCTGATGAGCAATACCGCGGCGAAGCCGAGGTATCAGCGACTGTTGGCGGTGACGTACCAGCGCCGCTCGCAGTTGTCATCGGTCACCATTTTGACGCCGTTGCTTGGCACGCGGTCAACCCCGCCCTATCGGAATATTTGATCAACTTGCCGTCGGCACAATTCGCCGTCCCACGCAGCCAACTCCGCCTGCTCAAAGTCGCCGCAAATCAATCGTTGCCCCAGAGCGCGCGCAGCGGATCCGAGTTGACGCTCGTTGTACGCGGCTCATGCAGCGACGCAGCCGGTCAGTATTATCCAGGCGACATTGCGGAATTTTCAAATGCCAGCGAGCATGCTCCGATCGCTGGCGCTGACGGCTGCATTTGCCTCGTCGCCACCGACAGCAAACCAAATTTCAGCGGCGAGACTGCCGGTCCGCTGCAGTCTATGAACGGCGCTTAAAAATCGCTCCGGCAACCCGCCCGCGTCATAACTTTTACGCGACTGATGCTCTTTACACATCGCTAACTTTAACGCGCTCTTAACCAAGGTTGCGTATCGTCAACCTATCGGCGGACAGTGTCTCTCCCGCACTGAAAACCGAACAAAATGCTGGCGCTTTCGACTGTCGAAACCCCGGCAACTGCAAGTGAAGTCTCGTCATCTCGTTTGTTAGCGTTTGAGGTTGACCGATGCACTATGAACTCGTTTCGCGTGCGCTTGCCTACATCTCCTGCCTCTCCACCGTGAGCCTCCTTGCGACATCGATGGCCATTGCGGCTGTCAATGTCGGAAAGCATCAGCCGCAGACCGCGTCGTCGCGCTCGATCAGTGTTCTCGCACTGGCCGGTTCCGACGATCAGTTCGGCGGCTTGATGAGTAAGGCTCACGTCGAAGCGGTTGCCGCTCTCGTCTGGTCGAAGCAAATTTAGTCCGGACGAAACTGAAGTGAAACCCGGCCGGGATCATGAAGCAGTGTTGCACCCACCGCGATTCTGGCCGTGACCATTTAACTGATCCAACCGAACTAGAGCTTGCCCCCTAATAGAAACCTACATCCGCACTCGCAGTGCCGCTGGTCTCCCCGTCGCCAGTGTCATTGCTGAATGATCACAGACACTCAAGAAGAGCGCGCGTCAGACGGTGCGTGCGCTCTTCTGACTTTTGACGACGCGATCGATCGCCTGCAATTCCGCGATCAACCCGGCAAAATCTTTCAGCGCAACCATATTGGGGCCATCGGACGGCGCACGATCTGGATCCTGATGCGTCTCAATGAACAGCCCGGCGATGCCGACTGCCACCGCCGCCCTAGCAAGCACCGGAACGAACCTGCGATCACCACCTGACGACGTCCCCTGCCCGCCTGGCTGCTGCACGGCGTGCGTCGCATCGAAAATAACCGGCGCGCCGATCTCCGCCATCTGCGGCAGTGACCGCATATCGACGACAAGCGTGTTGTAACCAAAGCTCGACCCGCGCTCCGTCACAAGCACGTTCGGGTTGCCACTCCCTGTCACCTTCGCGACGACATTCTTCATGTCCCACGGCGCGAGGAACTGTCCCTTTTTTATTTTCACGACCCGCCCCGTTTTCGCCGCCGCGATCAGAAGATCGGTTTGCCGGCACAGGAACGCTGGAATTTGCAGAATATCGACGACCTCGGCCACGCGCGCGCAGTGCTCGATCTCGTGCACATCGGTGACAATCGGCAAACCGAGCGTATCGCGAATTTCGGCAAATACCGGCAGCGCCGCATCGAGACCGATCCCTCGCTGCCCGCCAAGCGAGGTTCTATTGGCTTTGTCGAACGATGATTTGTAAACGAGCCCGATTCCGAGCTTTTCGGCAGCTTCCTTCAGCGCCGACGCCATTTCGAGCGCATGCGCCCGGCTTTCCATCTGGCAAGGCCCCGCCAGCACCGCGATCGGCGCATCGTTGGCAAACACGACGTTGCCAGCAGCCACCTTTGCTGCAGGTTTCAGCGATTGCGCGGCGAGAGAGTCGTGTTGGGTCATAGCGTCTTATAAATCGCTGACCGGAGGCTGCAAGCCATTCGCCGACCGGAGTCAGCGGCCGACGAACGCCGCCCGGCACAGACCCGTCGCCACAAACAAAAACGGCGGCTCGTGAGAGCCGCCGTTTCCGTAAACCTTGCGGTTTTGATCCTTAGATCATGTCGATTTCAGCTGGGAGGTAGCTGGTGACTTCAAGGCCAACTTCCTGCTCGCGAACGGCTGGCTTGGTCCAGATCTTCATGGGGTAGTCTCCTCTAGAATTCAGACAGGTCGTTCCTGTTGAGACAGACATAACGTCGGTGCTCGATAAAAGCCAATCGCGTTTTGATCGCGAATACCAAACTTTTCGTGATCGTAATAATTTAGCGTTACAATATAACACAAAGCCATTACGGCCTAGCGCTCCGCCACCTCGCCGCGGCCGAGCGACCGCACCACGTAGACCGTTGTCCCAACCGACACGATCGATCCTAAATGGACCGCATGCTGATTGCTCATGCGAATGCATCCAGACGATTCCGCCCGTCCGATAGACTTCGGATCGTTAGTCCCGTGGATGCGATACAGCGTATTTCCAAGGTAAATGGCCTTGGCACCAAGTGGATTTTTGATGCCGCCCGTCATCTTTTCCGGCAATTCCGGCTTGCGCTCGCGCATTTCGGCCGGTGGATGCCAATCTGGCCAATCGGCGACGCGCGAGACCTTCTCCGTACCCGTCCACGAGAAGCCTTCTTTCCCAACCGAGATGGGGTAGCGATAAGCGCGGCCTGGAGCGATCACGTAATAAAGCGCGCGTCCAGCCTGATCGACCACGACACTGCCTTGCGCATAGTTTGCCGCG
>JANOCZ010000208.1:0-2437 GCA_031412455.1 Hyphomicrobium sp.
GAAGAAGTCGTTCGAGTCGCGGGCGGCCGGGCCGGTGACAAAGTAGGCCGAACTCATGGTGCTGCCCTGGACGCGCGTAAAGATTGCGTCATCGACGTAAATCGTATCCAGCAGCGGATTGAAGTCGGTAATTGTGTCGATGTTGGCCGTCGCACTTAAAGCGGTGTTGAAGAAGAACGCGTCATTTTGATTGCCGCCCGTCAGGACGTCGTTGCCGACGCCGCCATAGAGCCGGTCGTTGCCGTCGCCGCCGAGCAGGCGATCATTTCCAGCGTTGCCGGACATTACGTCGGCTCCAGCCTGGCCGCTCAACGCGTTGGCGGCAGCGTTGCCCGTCAAGGTATCGGCGCCGAAGCCGCCGGTTGCATTTTCGATGATCGAGTTCGGGCCGATGGCGACAGTTGCGCGCGTCGTACCGTTATCGAATTGAATCGCGGCGCTGAGTGTCGAGAACGTGCCTTGATTGAGATTGATGCTAGTCGCGAGGCTGCCTGAGTAGACGATCGTATCGATACCGCCAGCGTCGTCGATGGTCTCGAAGTATTTCTTGCCCTCGACGAACGTGTAGACGTTGTTGCCGGCATTGTGGCTCGTGTTGCGGCCATAGAGTGCCTGGATGCCGAGCAGGTCGTTGTACATCGGTGTGGTCGGGAAAAACGAGGCCCAACCGCTATCGCCGCTGACGCGGGCCGAGTAGCTCATCACTGAATAGAAGTAGCTATCTTGCGCCACCGGGATGGTGTTTGGCCCTTCGAAGGTATGCTTGAGCCCAAGCGCGTGGCCGATCTCGTGGATGATCGTGTGGAAGTCATCGCTGCCCGGTGCAATCGACGCAGAATTGGCGGCATTCCAATTGGCGGCGCTGAACCAGACGTCGCCACCGGCCGGGTTCCAGCTTGGCATATAGGCGTGCGCGTATTCCCAAGCCGTATCGTAGCTCGTCGTGGCAAAGCGCAGTTCGCCGACGGTGGTTGCGTTGTCGGCCACCTGCTCGAAGATGATGTTGGCTGCCGCCGACCAGGCCGCGAGGCCAACCTTGACGCCAGCCTGCTCGCCGGCGGTCAGTGATTGTTTGCCCAGCCATTCGCCGGCATTTGAGTATTGGCCGTATGGGTTCGTGTGATAGGCGACGGCGCCTGGAAAGCTGTAGGTCAGGGTCACGCCTTGGCCGAGACCGCCGCCCCACTTCTCGCCGCTGACGGTGTAGCGTCCAAACCCTGTCGATAGCGGGTCGATGTACGAAGTCGCGACGGTGTTCGTTGTCGGCGTTGCCATAGCGTTACTCCACTCAACTCAAGTCGAGCGAAAGTGGCGCTAAAGGCGTTTCTAATACCTTGTGCAATTAGTACACCGAACGGGGGTACTTTGAATTTCGCTGCAGCCAAGGAGAGTTGCCGCGCATTAACGTAAATAGATTCAAAACGATCTATTTCAGCGGGCAGCTAACGCGCTGCATGTGTGGGTCTTAGCGCATATGCGTTACGCCGCTTTGGCTTGGCCATCAACGAGGCGCACGATGTCGGCCATGATGTCGTTCAGCTGGAAATCCTTGGGCGTATAGACGGCGGCGACGCCAAATGATTTGAGCGTCTTGGCATCGTCGGGCGGGATGATGCCGCCCACGACGACCGGGACGTCATCGAGGCCTTCCTTGCGCATGCGCTCCATGACTTCCTTGACGAGCGGCACGTGCGAGCCCGACAGGATCGACAGGCCAACGCAATGGACGGCTTCATCGACGGCAGCGCGGACGATTTGCGCGGGCGTCAGGCGGATGCCTTCGTAGACGACGTCCATGCCGACATCGCGGGCGCGCACGGCGATTTGTTCGGCGCCGTTCGAGTGGCCGTCGAGGCCCGGTTTGCCGACCAGGAATTTCACGCGGCGGCCGAGCTTATTGGATAGGGCTTCGACATCATCGCGGACGCCTTTCAAAGCGGCGCCATCGCGGGCGACCGCAACTTGAGCGACGCCGGTCGGGGCGCGATACTCGCCGAAAATCTTGCGCAGGGCCGTGCCCCATTCGCCGGTCGTCACGCCAGCGCGCGCGGCGGCGATCGAGGACTCCATGATGTTGCGGCCTTCTTTGGCGGCGCGCTCGACTTCGGCCAGCGCCGCAGCGGCGGTCTTGGTGTCGCGCTGTTCGCGCCAGGCTTTGAGCTTGCCGACCTGTTCGGCTTCCATCGCTGGATCGACGACCATGATCGTATCGATGCCGCCTGAGAGCGGCGACGGTTCGGTTTCAAGGTATTTGTTGACGCCGACGACGACCATTTCGCCACTTTCGATCTGGCTTAAGCGGCCGGTGCCGCTTTCGACCAGGCGCCGTTTCATATAGTCGATCGCGGCAACAGCGCCGCCAAGCTTGTCGATGGTTGCAAGTTCGGCCAGGGCTTCTTCTTTCAGTGCGGCAACTTTGCGGGCAATCTCTTTTGAG
>JANOCZ010000209.1:0-4275 GCA_031412455.1 Hyphomicrobium sp.
TCGCAAGCTTCAACGGCGTCTGGCCGCCGAACTGCACGACCACGCCCTTGACGCTTGCGAGCGCCTTGGAAGAAGCCGGCGTGCCGATCCTTGGCACCTCGCCCGACGCCATCGACCTCCCCGAAGACCGCGACCGGTTCAAGGCGCTAATTGACGACCTGAAACTTTCCCAACCCCGCAGCGGCATCGCGCGCGCTCCAGGCGAAGCCCGCGCCGTGGCGGACAAGGTCGGCTACCCCGTCGTCATTCGCCCGTCGTACGTGCTCGGCGGCCGCGGCATGGAAATCATCCACGACGGCGCCGAAGTCGATCGCTACATCACGCGCCTCTCAGCCACGCTCGACAAGCCGTCCGAACTCGTCGTCTCGGCCAAGCGCCCGCTGCTGATCGATAGCTACCTGACCGACGCCGTCGAGGTCGATGTCGATTGCTTGGCTGACGGCCGCGATACGTTTGTGGCCGGCATCATGGAACACATCGAGGAAGCCGGCATCCACTCGGGCGATAGCGCCTGTTCGTTGCCGCCTTATTCGTTATCACCCGAAATCATCGCCGAACTCGAACGCCAAACCAAAGCGCTCGCGCTTGCGCTGAAGGTCGTCGGCCTGATGAACGTGCAGTTCGCGATCAAGGACGGCCACGTCTATATTTTGGAAGTCAATCCGCGGGCATCCCGTACCGTACCGTTCGTGGCCAAGGTCATCGGCCTGCCGATCGCTGCCATCGCTGCTGAAATCATGGGCGGCAAGCCGCTGGCGTCCTTCAATCTGAAAAAGCCCGTCTACGATCACATCGCCGTCAAGGAAGCCGTGTTCCCGTTCGCCCGTTTCCTCGGCGTCGATCCGATCCTGGGGCCCGAGATGCGCTCGACCGGTGAAGTCATGGGCATCGACCACGATTTTGCGATGGCCTTTGGCAAAAGCCAGATGGGTGCCGGACAAAAACTCCCTAGTAGCGGAACAGTGTTCGTCTCGGTCAAGGAAGGCGACAAGACCCGCATCGTCGCCCCGGTTGCCGAGTTGGCGGCCATGGGCTTCAAGGTCATCGCCACGCGCGGCACCAAGCGTCTGCTCGAAGCCAACGGCATCGCGTGCGACGTCATCAACAAGGTTTTGGAAGGCCGCCCACATGTTGTCGACGCGATTAAGAACGGCGACATTGCGCTCGTTTTCAACACCACCGAGGGCTCTAAAGCGTTGAGCGACAGCAAGGACATTCGGCGCACGGCCTTGCTTCACCACGTCCCCTACTATACAACATTGGCAGGGGCGGTGGCCGTTACGCGAGCCATCAAGGCACTGAAATCCGACACGCTGCAGGTGGCTCCATTGCAAAGCTTTTCGCACCGCTGAGCGCTATGGTGTGCCGAAGGCGTGCAGTGCAAGGCGTGCAGTGTCTGTGCCGCAAGACCGTGGCAGCACGAGCGTAGGTTACCAGTTCCAGAAAGAGTTTGTGACGTGTGAGCCGGCCGAATTGATCGGCGAGCAAGATGAGTGAGACGTTGGAGATGACTATGGAACGCGTGCCAATGACCATAGCGGGGTTTGCAACCCTCGAGGCGGAACTGCAGCGGCTGAAAGCCGTTGAGCGTCCGCGGATCATTGCCGCCATTTCAGAGGCTCGCGCCCACGGCGACTTGTCTGAGAACGCCGAATATCACGCCGCCAAGGAACAGCAGGGCTTGAACGAAGCACGCGTCTCCGAATTGGAAGACAAGATCGGCCGCGCTGACGTCATCGACACCTCGAAGCTGTCCGGTGAAACGGTAAAGTTCGGCGCTACGGTTTCGCTCTCCGACGACGACAGCGGCGACAAGGTCAAGTACACGATCGTCGGCGATCTGGAAGCCAACCTTCGCGACGGCAAGATTTCGATTTCCTCGCCGATCGCCCGCGCGCTGATCGGCAAGTCCAAGGGCGACAGCGTCGAAGTCACGACGCCGAAAGGTTCCCGCTCGTTCGAAGTCTTGAAAGTCGAGTGGAAATAGCCAGCGCACCGGCGCACGTTAGCGCGCCGGCGCTAGCCTGATAAAACTTAATCAAAAACCGCAGCGCAGGTTGTCTTGCCGTTGCCTCTAAGCGTGAACGATCGGTTCGGCGCGCCCGGCTTGGCAGCGATACTCAGCCCCGAGAATACGCCATCGATGGTAATGCGGCGGGTTTTGACGATTGCCGTTTTGCCGGACTTTAAAATCGTGAACGAGCCGCCGTCGTTTTCAAGCTGACACGCCAGCAGATTTCCCTTCGGTTTGCACTCGGCATTCGAATTGTAATCTTCCGTCGCCGTTGTAGCTCCGAACGTGATGCCAAACTTCTTCTTCGAATTGGGTATCGAGCCGGACACGGAGTTGCGCCGCTCCATCGAAATCGTCTTGACCTTCACGCTCGGGTTTTTCTTCAAGAAAGCATCGCTGTAAATGCGGGAATAACACACCGAGCCACCAGCCTTAGGATCGAATGTGCGGTGGTGGTAGGTGGCCGCAAAGCCTGACGAGGACTGAAGTGCAAGAAGGCCGAGGGTCAGAAAAGTAAAGTAACCTGAATAAAATCGCATGACGCGGTGCTCCTAAATCGGACAAACGCAGTTGTGTTCGTCCATCCCCATACGTTGACGGCATCGCAAACTAAGCCCGGCCCTCGAAAGTTGTCACGGTAAAGAGCAACGTTCACAATCGATGCACCTCAAGTGCGGCCAACCCGCAACAGCACACGGATAATTGCGCTATTTTGTTCCGCTGATTGGTATACCGTGCTCTCGCTTGGCTCGCCGGATGGTCAGGAAGGTTTTGACGCTGGCGACGTTGGGCGCGGCGGTCAGCTCTTCCAGAACAAAGTTCTGAAAGCTCGCGAGATCCCGCGCGATGCATTTGAGCATGAAGTCGCTCTCGCCCGATAGCATGTGCGCCTCACGCACCAGCGGCCACGCCAGCACGCGGTTCTCGAACGCCCGCAGATCAGCTTCCGCCTGATTGTGCAGCCGCACCATTACGAAGGCCGTCAGCGGATAGCCGAGCGCCGCCTCATCGACGAGGGCCGTATAGCCAGCTAGCAGACCGGCTTCCTCGAGCGCCCGCACCCGGCGCAGGCACGGCGGCGCCGACAGCCCGATCTTCTGCGCCAGCGCGATATTGGTCATGCGCCCGTCAGCCTGAAGCTCTTTGAGAATGCGCCAGTCCGTGGCGTCGAGTTCGGCTGGCATGATGGCAGGTGCTCTCTGCAGAAGTGACCGAACAAGAGTAATAAGAATAGCCGAAACACTCAAAGACATTTTCGTTTATTTCGCGCGCGGTCCGAAGTCGGGCCTCGACAGTCACCGCCTCGGAAGGCAAAACCATGCGATGCACCACCACGACCCCCGTTCGCTTGCCGGCCGCACGGCTTGGATCATTTCCGATGGCAAAGCTGGCCACGAAGTCCAGTGCTTGGGCGTCGCCGATGCGTTGGGCTTGGCAGTCGAAATCAAGCGCGTGGCACCTGGCCGGGCTTTTCAGCTTGCGTCGCCTTGGGGCCCCGTCAATCCGCGCGAGAGGTTCGCCGCGACGGGATCGGCATTTGCCCCGCCTTTTCCAGCCGTCGCCTTTGCCGCTGGCCGGCTGACGATCCCCTACATCCGCACGCTCAAACGCCGCGCGAAGTTTGCGACCTTCACCGTCATTCTGCTTGACCCGAAAACGAGCGCCAGCAGCGCCGACCTGATATGGGTGCCGCAGCATGATACCCGCCGTGGCCCCAACATCGTGACGACGCTGACGTCTCCAAACAGCTTCTCGGCGGCGCGGCTGGCGCAATTGCGAGCCTCCGTCCCGCCCGAAATAGCCGCGCTGCCTGAGCCGCGCATCGCCGTCCTGCTCGGCGGACCAAATGGCGAGTATACGTTCGCGGCCGCCGACATCTCCCGCTTGACCGCAGCGCTCGCCAAATTATCGAGCGCCGGCGCGAGCCTGATGATCTCGCCGTCGCGCCGCACGCCGCAAGAACTCCTGGACGCCGTTGATGCCGCCACGTCGAACCGGCCGCGATTATTATGGCGCGGCGACGGGCCAAATCCCTACGCAGCCTTCATCGCCCACGCCGACGCATTCATCGTCACGGCCGATAGTGTGAACATGGCGGGCGAGGCGTCCTCGACTGGCAAGCCGGTTTACATTTTCGAAACGTCCGGCGGCGGGGCCAAGTTTCAGCGCTATCATCAAAGCCTGCGGGAACACGGCGCAACGCGACCTTTACCCAAAGATGGCACTCTGGCCTCGTGGACCTATCCGTCTTTGCAGTCTGC
>JANOCZ010000210.1:0-1672 GCA_031412455.1 Hyphomicrobium sp.
GCTGACGCCGAAGCAGCACCTGCCGCTGAAGAAGCAACCGCCGAAGCCGAAGCAGCACCTGCCGCTGAAGAAGCAACAGCCGACGCCGAAGCAGCACCTGCCGCTGAAGAAGCCACAGCCGACGCCGAAGCAGCACCTGCCGCTGACGAAGCAACCGCCGACGCCGAAGCAGCACCTGCCGCCGAGACTGAAACAGCCGCAGCCGAAGCATCACCAGTGGAGGAAACCAAAATTCCTGAGATCCCCGCTGAGGATCGCGCGCTGGTCGCGGAACTTGCCTCAACAGCTGCCGAAGGTGTTTCGCCGGCTAACGGCAGCGCTAAGCCATAAGTCCTGATGCGATCCGATCAAAGCTAACGGAATGCCCTGGTCTCCACCGGGGCTTTCTGCGTGGCGGCCAATGCACAAACGTTGCTTTAAGCCGTGACCTGGCTCAGCCCTTTCGCAACACGGCGTACGCGGTATAGCCACTGCGCATTTCCTCGAACGTGCACATCATCCCATGCCGCTTGGCCACCTGCCGCAACACGGATTCCAGATCAAGGCGCGGCGTGACGTTGTAATGCGCGAGAAACCGCAGGAACGCCGCCCGCGGTACGGCCGGCATGTTTTGCATTCGGCCAAAATCGACGACGTGAAGTTGGCCACCCGCTGTCAGTTGCGTCACGCTGCGTTCGACCGCGCTCGGCCAGTCGGGAATCATTGAGAGCGCATACGAAATAAAAATCCGATCCGCAGATGCTATGTCGAACATCGCGCCGAGCTCAAAATTCGTCGCGTCGCCCTCCGCCAGCATCACGCGTTCCGACAAACCTCGGCGTTGGATCGCTGATTGCGATGTGGCGAGCATCCCGCGCGAGATGTCGAAGCCGTAGAGCCGCGCGCCCCGATAGGCAGTCGCCGCCCGCACCAGGTTCCAGCCCGTGCCGCACGCTACTTCGACGATCGAACCGTCAGCGGGCGGCTTGAGGTCGGCGATGAGTCGGCGCCGCCAGAAAAGATAATGCGTGCGGGTCAAATCGTAGATGTGCCGCTGAAACCGGTATTGCCGGTCCATAAGCTCCGCTGAAGACATCGAACCCATCACGCCGGCTCCGCTTTGACGTAAAGGTGAAAGCCGCCGTAGATCGCCGAGCGATCCTGGGCGAAAATTTCGAGCGACCGCTCAACTTGGTAAGTCCATTGCGGCAGCAGAGCGTCGTTCACGCGCCCCGGCAAAATAGTGTCCCGGCCGGCGGTGCGAAAAATCACGCGTGCCCCCGGACGCGCCGTACGGGTAATTTCACGCCACAGCGAATTCAACGTCTCATCATCCATCCAATCCTGCGCGTCGAGCAGGCTGTAGCGGTCAAAGCAATCGGCCGGCTCAGCGCGCAGCATGTGGATCAGGTTGGCGTGTTTGATCGTGACGCGGTTGACGCGCGTTTTGACGGCGGCGAAGTTCTCTTTTTGCAGATATGGCGGCAGCGACGCGTTGGCCGCGGGATCATAGCGCCGCGCGAACGCCTGCCAGGCAAAATAATTATCGTTGAGGTCGAAGTTCGTCGCCAGCCGCCGGACGCGCTCGTGCAACACATCGGCCATATGCCGTTGCCCGTGATCGCACAACGCATCGTATTGCGCTGGCGGAATGCCAAGACCGAACAGCGATGCCCGCTTTGACGTCGCCCAC
>JANOCZ010000211.1:0-7970 GCA_031412455.1 Hyphomicrobium sp.
GTACGAGATGCTGGACCGGCCGGAACTGTGGAAGAGGCGACGATCCGATCGTTTCGGACGGAGAATCTGCTCGAACAAGCTCCGGAAAACGATTCTCAATATCTAAATTTCGTCGTTCGAGACCATCGAATTGTTGATCAGAAATTTCTGGAATATCTAGCGTGTGGTACAAGTAGTTATGGTGCTCTATTTCGTTGGCTAGATAACCCAGCTCGAAACTTGCTTCCTCTAACGTTAGGCTTTCAACTGGCACCGTTCGAAGATAATGCGCGTCAAAACTCTTAGATTCCTGATACTGTTCCCTGGGCGCGCTCACGGCCGCGAGTTTTTGAACCGCCGAACGCTTCGGTTTTTTTGACGACTTTGCCATGAGGCTTGTTAAGCCCGTTTGCGCGCGCAGTTCAAGACGGCGGGGATTTGGCGGACGTTCAGCCGCTGCCGAGGCCGAATTTCGGCACCGTTTTCCAGGCTTTTGAAAGCCAGCTATCGCCGTCATCGCGGGGGGCCAAGCCGCCCGACTGCAAAAGCGCGTAGCTATCTTTGTACCATTTGCTGTCGGGATAATTGTGCCCGAGAACCGCGGCCGCGTTCTGGGCTTCCTTGGAAATTCCCAGTGCCATGTAGCACTCGGTCAGACGGGCCAAGGCTTCTTCAACGTGCGCCGTGGTTTGATACTCGCTGACGACAGTTTTGAAGCGATTGATCGAGGCGACGTAATTCTTGCGCTTCAGATAATAACGGCCGACCTCCATTTCAGAGGCGGCGAGATTGTCCTCGGCAACGCGGATGCGATTGTCGGCGTTGACCGCGTATTCGCTGTCGGGGTAGCGGCTTTTTAGAATCTTGAGCTGTTCAAGCGCTTTCCGGGTCGGCGTCTGGTCGCGGTTAGGGCCCTTGATTTCATCGAAATAGGACGACGCGATGATGTGGTGGGCGAGCGGCGCTTCCTTCGTGCCGGGGTGCAGCGAGACGTAGCGTTCGGCCGAGGCGATCGCCTCAGGGACCTTGCCGCCGCGATAGTAGGCGTAAGCCGACATGACAATGGCGCGACGTGCTTCGGGTGAATAGGGGTGCTCGCGGTCGAGGCTTTCGAACTTGGCCGCCGCATCTTCGAACTTTCCGCGCGACATGAGGGAGTCGCCGTCAGCAAACATCTTGGTGGGTGCGTCGGGATTGAGCGCCTGCGTGGCGTCGATCGAGGCCGACGCGCAGCCGGCCAGATTGAGCGCGACCACAAGCAGCGCGAAGGTCGCGAGACGCGCCTTGATGACCGCCCAGGTTAGCGCTCTTAGTGTCATCACCGAACCTTGTATTCCTACTCGCCGGAGATTCCCAGCGACTGTCGTCTGGCTTAACATTGAGCCTTCGCGCCGGAAAGCCATAACAGAAGTGCCAATCCACGCTTCTCCGCGCGAATTGGCCGTGTGTGCTCCGCCAAAATTATTCGGCAGCGGCGGCCAACCCGGCCGAGCGATGAGTAACCGCGGTGCGCGTCGTGCGCGTGCGCGGAGCCTGGACGAGTGACCAGTTAGCCGAGTCAGAGAACAATTCCTGCAGGACAAGCGCGTTTAAGCGATGGCCGCCCTTGTAGGATTTGTAGGCTCCAAGCAGAGGTGCGCCAGCCAGGGACAGGTCGCCGACGGCGTCGAGCATTTTGTGGCGAACGAACTCTTGCGGGAAGCGAAGACCTTCCCGGTTCATCACGCGATCGTCGCCAATCGCGACTGTGTTGGAGAGATCAGCGCCGAGCGCCAGACCGGCTTTCCAGAGCTTATCTACGTCGCTCATGAAGCCGAAAGTGCGGGCGCGGGACAATTCGTTGCGGAATACGCCGGGGTTCATTTCGAAGTTTAGCCGTTGACGGCCAATCAGGGGTGTCGCGAAGTCGATTTCGACGTCGAGGCTGAAGCCTGAGTGCGGGGCCAACTCGCCCCAGCAATCGCCTTCTTCGACGCGCACGGGCTTCAAAACTTTGATGAATTTGCGAGGTTCAGAAAGTTCGCGAATGCCAACCCGATCGATCGCTTCGACGAAGGCAGCCGAGCTGCCATCCATGATCGGAACTTCTTTGCTGTCGATCTCTATGTAGAGATTGTCGATCGACAAGCCGCGCAGAGCGGCCAGCAGATGTTCAACTGTTCCGACGGTAATGCCCGTCTCGTCGCCGATCACCGTACAGAGCGTAAGATTTTTGACGTGGGCGACGTTCGCTGGAATTTCAGCGACAACGCGGCCGCGCTTCGTGACGAGAAAGCGGAGCCCGGTATTCGCCTCTGCTGGATGCAGTGTCAGCGATACCGGGGCTCCACTGTGCACCCCCGTGCCTGTTAAATGAACTTCGCGAGCAAGCGTAGTTTGCCGCGCACCGATGAATCGATTCGACATTTAGCGCCGTCCCTCATGACCTTGGCGACCGCTGCTCCCCAGCATTAATGCGATCAACCACCCCCAAACCTTCGAGCTGCCCACTTTTTGGTGCATGTAGCTTGCGGCGTTATTTGCCGTCTTTGCCACTGCACCGGAGCTATTCTTTCCGGCTTGTATGATTGACGCTAACTGCTTCGTAATGGATCGACAAATCACGGTTTCTTACACTGTGTTACGATTGCTAAGCCGCTGTGGCTTCACTTCTTTTTTTGAGACAAGCGCTTGTGCTCAGCGTCGCTCGCGGCCGAATAAGACAGGCAATGACGCATCGTCAGCCGCGCCGTGCGAATCACTGATGGCATCGCTGCCCGTTGTTTGCGCGTGCGAGGACTTTCGGCCAAGGCCCGTCAAACGGCCGAAGAATCCAGCTTTGCGACGCTCTTCGATGGCGCGTTCTTGCACGGCCGACGCGGATGCGTTCTTGGCATGCCATTCGCGCTGTCCGACGGCTGGGAACTCATCGACCGCTGGGATTCGGCGCGACGCGCGCGGAGCCTCGACGGGAGGTTGGGCCATAAATCCATGTTGGCTTGGCGCGGTGACAGGGGCTGCGAAGGCTACGGGTCGTTGGCCGGCGTTGCTCGCGCCGCGCATGCCTACCCCGATGTTCGCAAAGCCCTCTTCGATGCTGACGTTGTTGGGTGCGGTCCACTGAGAGCGGACGGGCGGATAGGCTGCCGCAATTTCGGCCTGAATTGGACCTTGGGCGGATTGCAAGACTTCACTCAAACGGCGCTGCATCGCGTCGCTGGGCGCGGACATGACCGGTGCCGCGCCGTGGTGCTGCTGGTGCTGTGGGTGTTGGAATTGCTGATGGCCCGCTTGCGGATACTGGGGGCTGGGCTGCGTCGCGTGATGGGGCAACGTATTTATCGGGTGGCCGGGCAACGCATGGCCGGGCATCGAGTGGCCGTTGAGAGGCGATGGCGCGAACACGGGAGCGGTTGCGGCTTGCGGAAACGAAACTGGTGCCGCGTGCTGGCTTGCTGGATCAGCCGCGCGGCCCATGCCGGAGGCGACGATCGAGACGCGTAAGCGGTCCCCTAAGTTGTCGTCAAAGGTCGCGCCGACAATAATGTTGGCATCGGGGTCAACTTCTTGGCGGACGCGGCTCGCGGCTTCATCCACCTCATATAATGTCATATCGCGGCCGCCCGTAATCGACAGCAGCAAGCCCTTCGCGCCCTTCAGCGTCACCTCGTCGAGCAGCGGGTTGGCGATCGCTTCCTCGGCAGCAAGTATCGCGCGGCGCTCGCCGGTTGCTTCGCCAGTGCCCATCATAGCGGTGCCCATGCCGCTCATAACGGTGCGCACGTCGGCGAAGTCGAGATTGATCAGGCCTTCCTTCAACACGAGTTCCACGATGCACGCGACACCCGAATAGAGCACCTGGTCGGCAAGCACGAAGGCTTCGGCGAACGTCGTGCGTTCGTTGGCGATGCGAAAAAGGTTCTGATTGGGAATGACGATCAGCGTATCGACATGCTGGCGCAGGCTCTGGACGCCAGCGTCGGCGATGCGCATGCGGCGCGCGCCCTCGAACTGGAATGGCTTGCAGACAATGCCGACGGTCAGGATGCCAAGATCTCTCGCAGTTCGCGCGATCACTGCTGCGGCGCCAGTTCCAGTGCCACCGCCCATACCGGCGGCAATGAAAACCATGTGCGAGCCAGCGACGTGGGCGCGGACTTCATCCAGTGCTTCTTCAGCGGCTGCTTCGCCGATTTCGGGCCTCGAGCCCGCGCCCAGACCTTCGGTCAAGTTAGCGCCGAGCTGAATGCGATGTTCGGCGCTGGACGCGGCCAACGACTGAGCGTCAGTGTTGGCAACGACGAACTCCACGCCTTGCAGGCCGGCGGCGATCATGTTGTTGACGGCATTGCAGCCAGCGCCGCCGACACCGATGACGGTCAGTCTCGGTTTGACATCGACCAGTCTTGGCAATTGCAGCTTGATGCTCATGACGCCCTCGGTGTTCCGTTGCTCCAGGTGTCTGCCCCGAAGCTGTTGCTGTGATACGCAAATACGGTACGCGACGCGGCGACTAGAACCCGGCCTTCAACCAAGTGCCGACCCGCCCGAGATAGCCGCGCGACAGAGCCACGCGATCGCGGTAGAGGGCGTAATCAGGATCGGAATTCATTGACGCGACGGCCAAGCCGACGAGCGTTGAGAATTGCGGTCCAGCTAGACTTTCCGGCAGCCCTGGAATGGCATGCGGCCGGCCCAGCCTTACGAACCGGCCCAACTCATTGGCTGTGAATTCGCAACATCCCAAGAGCTGACTTGCTCCTCCCGATAGAACAACCTTGTCGCCGGCGTAGGCCGCCGCCGCATTCTTGGCCAGGCGCTCACGCACAAGGCTCAGGATTTGGGCGACGCGCGGACGAATTATATCCGTGAGCCGCGCTTTCGTTGTCTGGTACGAGGCGCCATCTTCTCCGGCCAGCGGATAGGAAAACGACTCGTGCTCATCGGACTGGGCTGAAATCAGTGTGCCATAAAGCGTTTTGATTCGCTCGGCTTCGGCGAGTGGCGTCTGCAACGCTTTGGCGATGTCGAAAGTAATGTGCTGCGAGCCGACCGGCACGACTTCGGCACCGACGAGACGGCCATCCGAAAACAGCGAAATCGATGTCGTGCCGGCGCCGATATCGATGGCCGTGATGCCGAGCGCGCGCTCGTCCTCGGTCGTGGTGGCCAAGGCGCTGGCATATGGTGCGGCGATCATGCCGTCGCAGTTGAGATAGCAGCGGTCGATCAGGAGCAAAAGGTTGCGGAGCGGCGCTTCGTCGGCCGTGACCGCGTGGAGGTGGGCGCTGAGCTGGCGACCGGACAGGCCGCGGGGATCGCGGACGCCTTCGGCGCCATCAAGTTGGAAGGCGAGGCGGTTCATGTGAATGAGCGTGCGGCCTTCGCGCTCGGCGTAGGCGCGGCCGCCGTCGAGCATTCGAGCGAGGTCTTCATCGCTCACGACACCGCCTGAAATATCGGCATTGGCGGCGAAATGCAGCGACTTCAAGCGTCCGCACGATACCGCTACGCTGACACTCTCAAGGGTTACGCCAGCCGAGCGCTCCGCTTGGCTGATGGCGGCCCGAACTGCCGTTTCAGCTTCATCAAGATCGGTCAGAACGCCAGCTTTGACACCCTTTGAGCGCTGCAATCCGAGGCCGGCGATGCGCAGCGACCCTGTTGGGCTATGTCCGGTCGAGGTTGGAGTTGCAACGACGACGGCAGCTGCGATCTTGCTGGTGCCGATATCGAGGATGCCGAAGATGTGCTCGCCGCGTTGCGGTATGGTCGATCCCCTCATGGCAACTGACCTCCGAGCGGGTCCGCAATTGCGCGGGTCGCGACCTTGGCTGACATCGGGCGGACGGTTGGGCGGCCGGGCGTCCTGACATCGACGATGACGGCCCTCGTCATCGCCGCGTTCGCCAGTTCAGGATTTGCGGCAATCGTGTCGAGGCCCTCGACTTCACGCTCGGAGCCAAGCTCGATGCGACTGCCGCTATGCAATACGACACGCCAGCGCCGCTCGGCGATCCGCTCAGCAAAGGCAAAGTGGTCGTTGAGAGTTTGGTGCCGGGACATCGCCGTCAATAGCAACGCGGCGTCCGTATTGGCGCCCTCGCCGGACACGACCGGCAGCACCCAATTGCCGTTCGAGGGGACCACGCCCAGGGTGCGCCCCGTCGCATCGATCAAGTAATTTTTATCGCCTCGCTGCCAAATGGCAGCGGGAAGGCGTTCCTTGATCTCCACCTGCAGCTGGCCTGGAAACGTGCGGGTCAACTGTGCGGTCTCGACCCACGAGATCCGCTCGATGCGTTTCAACGCCGCTTGGGTATCAAGGGCCGCGAAGGTTTTGACGTTGCGCAGATCGAGTGCGTCGAAAACGTCGGCATCGAGCGTGTAACGCTGTCCCGTCAAGCTGACTTGATCAATGCCGAAACCGGCGGCGACGGCGGTTCTGGATGCGATGTCCGCAATCTGGAGCGACAGGCCGGCGATCGTCATGCCGGGCATTGATGAGGCCATCACGGCGGCTGAGATCACGGACGCCAGTATTGCGGAGATCATCGCAAACGCGCGGCGGGAACTTGATTTACGTGCGCGTGTCCGGCGATCGCCGCGCGGTATTTGAAGGGTGTAGTCTGGTGCCGGGGCGGCTTTGAAGGAGCGCCGTTCGGGTTGGTAGTCACGGGTTCGATCGGGTGCTGGCGATTGCGCATCGAGCGCCCGCCACCAAAACCTCGATCCCGTCTCTACCTGTCGCAACTCGCGTCCTCAATCATCCATCGCGCGAGCTGGCCGAACGACCAACCTGCGTGCGCCGCCAGCTCGGGGACGAGCGACGTCCCAGTCATGCCCGGCTGCGTATTCACCTCAAGGCAGATCACCTCGCCGGTACCGCCACTTGTGTCGTCGTACCGGAAGTCGGCACGCGAGACGCCGCGGCAGCTCAAAGCGTGATGAGCCTTAAGGGTTAAGGAACGGATGAATTGGTAAACATCTGGTAAAAGTTGTGCAGGCAGCTCGTGCTTGGAGCCACCCGGAGCGTATTTGGACTCGAAATCGTAGAATGCGAGGCCTTTAAGCGGCACGATTTCAATGACGTCGGTGACGAAGTGGCCGATCACGGCGCAGGTCAACTCGCGGCCGGCGATGAACCTTTCGACCATGATGATCTGATCGAGCGGCCCGCCGGCGGCAATGGAGTTTGGTGGGCGTTCGGCATCAGGCGGCACAATAACAACGCCGACGCTCGAGCCTTCGGCCACCGGTTTGACGACGTAGGGCGGAGGCATCACGTGGCGTTCAAGCGCTTCGCCTCGAGTGACGAGCACCGCCTGCGCCACCGGGACGCCGGCTAGTTTCATTACGTCTTTGGCGCGTTCCTTATGCATGGCGAGGGCAGACGCAAGCACGCCCGAGTGCGTGTAGGGAATGGCCAGAGTTTCGAGCACGCCTTGGACACAGCCGTCTTCGCCGTATTTGCCGTGCAATGCATTGAAGCACGCGTCGGGACGCAATTGCGCGAGCTGATGAGCAACGTCGCGATCAGCGTCGATCTCGGTCACAGTATAGCCTTCGCCGCGAAGTGCCTCAGCCACCGCCGCGCCTGATCGCAAACTGATTTCGCGCTCGGCGGACAAGCCCCCCATCAGCACGGCGACGGTGTTGCGCGTCCGCTTTGGCACAGCTCCGAGCCCGGTCATGTTGCGTCCACCAAATCTTGGCCAATCGGGCGACCGTTGAGCGGCACACCCAGGCGAATGATTTCCCAATTCAGAGTCACGCCGGACTTGGCTTTGACACGCGCGCGGACCGTCTCGCCCAAAGTTTCGACATCCTCACCGGAAGCGCGATTGTCGTTGATCAGGAAGTTGCAATGCATGTCTGAGACTTTTGCACCGCCCACGCGCAAGCCACGGCATCCGGCTTCATCGACGAGTTTCCAGGCGCTGTTGCCGGGCGGGTTTTTAAACGTCGAGCCGCCGGTGCGATCCTTGATCGGCTGATTTTTTTCGCGGTAG
>JANOCZ010000212.1:0-4261 GCA_031412455.1 Hyphomicrobium sp.
TATATCCTACGTTTCCATGGATAACGCCGTCCTGGGCAGCGGTCACAATTCCCGCTGTCGTATCGACAGTCGTGTTGCCGTCAGCGGCAAGTGTCCAAACGCCTTCTCGTCCGGCCGTGACGTCGGCTGTCTTGACGTCAACAATGCCGGCGCCCGAGAAAACCCAAGCAACAACTCCGTCCAAAGCCTTTGCGTTGATCGTGCCTGCCGTGGTGTCGATCGAGTTGTTGCCGCTTAGCGTATAGCCAAACACGCCGACGGCGCCCGCATCTACATCTGCAGTCTTGATATTGAGGGTGCCGTCGCCCGTATTGCCCGCCGCGTAACCACCCCAACTGTGAGCGATGCCATCACCGCCGGCCGTCACTGTTCCTGTTGTCGTATCAATCGTCGTGTCACCACCGACAGCAGCAGTCAGGACGCCTTCGATGGCGGCCGTGATGGGGCCATTGTTCGTGACCTGCACGTCGCCAGCGCCATATTGAGCGATCCACACGCCATTTTGCGCCGTGCTGGTGATGCTTGCAAAACCATCGACCACTACCGTGCCGCTCTGAGTCAAAAGTGTGTTGACCAGTACGCCGGACAAGAGACTGTTTACGACGCCTGTACCGTCACTCAAAATGCTGACGGGACCGTTGGCTGAAAATGCCGGTACGACGACGCCGCCGCCAACAATGCCATAACTACCAGCCGAGCTGACAATGGCTCCACCGGTCACATTGGCCGTCATCGCATCGGTATTGGTCATGAAACCGTTGTTCGCCATCCAGATGCCAGGAAGGGCGAAAGGGTTGTTCACATTCTGGGAGACGTTGACGGTGATCGCGCTATTGGCATTAACGCCCACCGTGGCCACAGCTGAGGAGCCATTCAATGCCGTGGTATCGACGTTGACGACGACGACGCCTGGCGCGCCAAGCGCGCCACTCGACGCATAAATGTACGCCGGCGAGAAATCGCACACCCCTACTCCGCAGGGCACGCCACCGATCGTGACACTATTCGCACTTGCCCCCGTTGCCAACACCAAGTTTGCTGCGGCGACGCATGTCGATGCCAAAAGTCCCGCTCTCAAAATTCGTGCCTCAGCACCCGCACGAACCTTCGCTTTAGTCCCGACCAAATTTGACATCGACGTCCCCCGACTACACCAATTTTCCCGCCAACGACGGCGCACTGACTTTGGGAGAGCACGTCTGTTGCGCGCCATGTGCCCAAAGCGAGCGCAATCGAGATTATGACGGGTGAAGAGTCAATCGCAGGAACCGGCGATAATCATTCTCAAAGCCAGGAACATGGGAAACGCTGTTTGCGCTTCACAAGCGCACCGTCCTGAGTCTATAAGCTGCCCAAGAACACAAAACATTTACGTCCTTCGAATTACATAATTGACGACACGGCGCCTTGTATACTGGGACTCCCGGCCTGCATTTTCATCAGGTTAACTCGTATGATGAGAACAGATGGCCATCGCTGATCGTTACATTCGCGCAACTACACTGATCGGATTTCGCGAGCTCGTAGAAAACGCGGGCGGAAATGCGGTCAAGCTGCTCTTGGCAGCCAATCTCGATCCAAAATTGCTCGACGAGCCCGATGGCCTGATGTCGTACAACAAGCTCGGCAACTTGCTTGAAATCGCCTCGCGCGATTTGGCGCGCCCGTCATTGGGGTTGGAGTGGTCTCAGCGAGTTCCCGATCACGCTGCCAACCACGGTCCGATCCTTTTTCTCGCAAAATTTGTCGATACGCTGCAGGAGTGGATGGACACTGGTCTTGAGTACTGGAAGTATCACACCAACGCCTTCACGATGCTCAAGCTGCCGGATGAAGCAACGGGACTTGTTGCGTTTCGCTACGTCACCTTGGCGCAAACGTATCCCGCACGGCAGTTGACCGAAACCGTTCTGGCAAACGTCTGCCGCATGACGCGTGTCGTGACCGAACGGCCCAATGAAAATCCAGCGATAATTCGCTTTCAGCACCACAAGCCGCGCGATTTGTCTTTCCACGAGCAGGTTCTCCGTTGCCCGATTGAATTTGGCGCCGAGCACGACGAAATTGTATTTCCTCCCGAAATGCTTGCCTACAAGACCAACGGCAATTTGAAACTCCTAAAGCCGCTCCTCGGTTTTTACATCAAGAGCCGCATCGACCGCATGCCGCTCTACGACCAGTCGATGACCACGACGATCGCATTGGCCATTCAAAGCGTGATCGGCACTGGAAAATGCAATTTCGAATTAATAGCCGGTGCCGTCGGCGTGCCGCCTAAGCGCCTGCAACGACTTCTCGCTGCCGAAGGCACGACGTTTACGGAAATCCTCGACGACGTTCGCAGCACGATGGCGCAAAACCTTCTGGCGCAATCGGATGCCCCAATCGCCAATATCGCGGGCCTGCTGGACTATTCGTCGAACGCGCCTTTCACACTGGCGTTCAAGCGCTGGACCGGCCAGACCCCGGTCGAATTTCGCAAACAGCAGCGCGCAACACTCGAACTGTCCAACTGACATTTTTCAAAGCTCGCTGAAAACCGGCCTATTGCGTTGGCAGTTTCGTCGTCATAGCCGGCGTGATCACACCGTTCACATGATACTTGTGGCACGTCGAACAGTCCTGCCGCGCCTTGTTGGCTGCGTGACAGGTCTGGCAAAGATCCTTTTTCACCGCCCCGAAATTTGAGACGAACGTACTGGGATTGCCTTGCTCGTAGCTCTTGAGATACGCGCGGTCCTTTTCGAGCGTATGGCACGTCAAACAACCGCGATTGTCCATGATGCCGAAATGCGGCTCGTGAATAAAACTGGTAAAGCGGCCCTGTTTAGTCTCGACCGACGGCTGGGAGAAATTAACGACGCGCCCTTTGCCCGGAATATCATCGATGCTGTGGCACTTCGTGCACGACCCCTGCGCGTCTTTGCCGGTGAGAGAATTGAACACGGCCGCCGCCGGGCTCGTCTCATTTTGCGTTCCATGTCTCGGAGCCTGCGGACCGGTGAGATACAGCCACGAGTAGACGAATTTATCCTTGTGGCCTGTGGGCCGGTAGAAGATCGCATGATCCTGCCGGTACCAGCCGCCATACTCGGCCCAGCTCTCCGGATCGACGCTGCTCTCTATGCTGATCTCGGGCGCTGAGCGTGTCGGCGTCGCAGCGGTGTCGCCCGCCGCATCTGCGCCGCCCGCGTCTTGAGGCTGAACTCTCGTCTTTCCGTCTTTGCTCCGAGCTTTGATTTCGCGAAGTTCATCCGGCGTGGGGAAGAGCAATTCGTCGGATGAGTTCGCTGCCTGAGCCTGAGCCTTGCCGACATCAGGCTTGGCCGTCGCTAAATCGCTTTCAGGTTCAGCTTTTTTTCCAGCATCCTGCAGCCCTGCTCTCATAGGGGGTGGAAATTTCTCAACCGGAGGCTTGGCCTTTCCGCTGGACGCCGCATTCGTTTCGGTCTGTTCAGAAGCGCCGAGCGGCTTGACGGCTGCGTCCGGACTTTTAGAGACCATACACTGACCGAGCACGCGCACGAGGCAACCCTGCGGATCGACTTTCGCGGCGGCGGCCGCGGCTGTCGTGTTGTCGCTCGCAGCCGGATCGCGCGCCTCGGACGATTCCGCGTCCTTCGTTTCAGATTCTTTTTCCGTCGATTGAGCTTTGTCCTCGCCGGCCGCGTCGCCGCCGCTGTCGGCCTTGGTATCCACCTCTTGTTCCGGGGCTTTAGGTGGTGCGCGTCCGACGTCCTGCGGATTGGCTATTTCCCGAGCGAGATTAGGAAGCCACTGCTGTTGCGCGCCTAGCACGACATCGCGCGGGAGGCTCGCGGTCAGATCGGCGACGAGCCCAGCACTCAACTTCGCGCCGCCACCAATATTGAGATCGCCGAGCGTGTCCGACGCTTTGCCAGCGATCAACGTATGGAAGACTGTCTTGATCTCCCACACGAGTTTTGTGACGCTTCTGATCTGGTCGTCGCTCGCTCCGCTCAGATCCTGGAGGTTCAAACTGTCGACGGTCTTGAGCACAGCGCGGCCCTGCTCGGTCCGGGCGATCATGACCTTCATGAACGGAGTGAGCGTCGCGTCCGACCCATCTGGCCACTCACCGATCAGCGCATTTTTCGTCTTCAGCGTTTCCAAATCAAGGCCCGGCAGACTGAGAAACGCGATACCTTTCGGCCCGCTAACCCGCTCCTTGCCGGTGATCTGATCGAGATGGCAGCCAGAGCAGGTCTGCTCGAAAGGCACCACGGCCATGATCCGTTTG